>NZ_JAHC01000035.1 GCF_002924625.1 Petrotoga sibirica DSM 13575
GGCGCTAAAACAAGTTTTAGAGTTTCTAAAAACAATAAATTTATTTTGGAGGACGAAACAATGATCTCAAATACGGTAAGAACAAGGTTTGCACCAAGTCCAACAGGTTATCTTCACGTTGGTGGGGCTAGAACAGCGCTTTTCAACTATCTCTTTTCAAAAAAAAATGAGGGAAAATTTATCTTAAGAATCGAAGATACAGACATAGAACGTTCAACAAAAGAATCCGAAGATCAGCTTATAAATACCCTAAAATGGTTGAATTTGAATTGGGATGAAGGGCCTATAAATGGTGGAAATTATGGACCTTATCGCCAGAGTGAAAGATTAGAAATCTACCAACGAAGAGCAAAAGAACTAATAGAAAAAGGGAAAGCATACGAGGCATATATCTCACCAGAAGAAATAGAAGAAATAAAAAATAAGCTAATCAGCGAAGGTAAACCACCACATTATACCTATGATTTGATTTCAAAGTACAACACAAAGGAAAGAATTGAAGAGTACAATAGCAAAGGGTTAAAACCCGTTGTTTTTTTGAAGATGCCTCAAAAAGATTATGAACTTGACGACAAAATAAAAGGTAAAGTTATCTTTAAGAAAGGTTCTATAGGAGATTTTATAATTCTAAGAAGTAACGGTATACCTACATATAATTTCGCTGTCGTTGTGGACGATATAGATATGAAAATCACCCATGTTATCAGGGGGGACGATCATCTGCCAAACACTTTAAGACAAATGGCCATTTATGAGGCTTTTGAGGCTGAAACCCCGATATTTGCACATGTTTCAATGATCTTGGGACCAGATGGGAAGAAATTATCAAAAAGGCATGGTGCCACCTCTGTTGAAGAATTTATGGTCCAAGGATATTTACCGGAAGCAGTTGATAATTATTTGGCTTTGCTTGGTTGGTCTCATCCTGAGGGTAAAGAAATATTGCCCCTCTGTGAAATAATCAATAATTTTACTTTGGATAGAGTCAATTCGAGCCCCGCCATATTCGATGAGAAAAAATTAAAATGGATGAACGCACAGTATCTAAGAAATAAACCTTTAGAAGAAATCTATCAACTCGCTGAACCTTATGTGATTGGATCAAAACTACTAAGTAAAAAACAATATGAAGCGAACAAAAAATGGGTTATTAAATCTATAGAAACTATTCTTTCTTCTGTAGAAATACTTAGCGAAATACCCGAAAAAATGGAAGTTTTTCTAAAAGATGTATTTCCAGATACAAATGATCCTGAATTTAGAGAATATTTCAATAAAAGAGGAGTAAAAGAAGCTATCAACTTAGTTTATAAGTATTTCAGTGAAGATGACAGATGGGATGTACAAACTATAACAGAGAATTTAAAGAATGCCATGAGCGAAACCGACCCTCAAAAGAAACCATTTTACATGTCTTTAAGGAAAATTTTAACAGATTCATTTCATGGACCGGATTTGATAAATACGATATTTTTGCTGGGTAGAAACACTGTTTTGGAAAGGCTTCAAAGGGTGATAAAGATTTGAAACATCTTCCTACAATTAAAATATACGATACTTTGAGTGCACAATTAGTTGATTTAATACCGGTGAAAGAAGGCGAAATAAAAATTTATCTTTGTGGGCCAACGGTCTACAACTTGTTACATATTGGGAATGCTAGGCCTATTATAATATTTGATGCTTTTAGACGTTTTTTAGAATATATTGGTTATAAAGTTACGTTAGTGCAGAACTTCACCGATATAGATGATAAGATCATCGAACAAGCAAAAAAAGAGAAAATGCCTTTCGAAGAAGTGGGGAAAAGATACATAATAGAATATTGGAGAGACATGACGGCTCTTAAAGCACGAGCTTTTAATTTTCACCCGAAAACTACTAATTATGTTGAGGAAATCATCTCTTACATAAAAGAATTGGAAGAAAAAGGTTACGCTTATAAGGCTGAAAATGGAGATGTTTACTTTGAAGTGGGAAAATTTTTAAGATATGGAGAGTTATCCCACAGGAAGATTGAAGATCTAAAAGTTGGAATCAGAGTAGAAGTTTCTGAATACAAAAAAAATCCTTTGGACTTTGCCCTTTGGAAATCTTCAAAGGAAGGAGAACCGTTTTGGGAAAGCCCATGGGGAAAAGGTCGACCGGGATGGCATATAGAATGTTCTGTAATGTCTTCTGAAATACTGGGAGACACCTTCGATATTCATGCAGGCGGTAACGATCTTATCTTTCCCCATCACGAGAACGAGAGAGCCCAAGCTATAGCAAAAAGTGGTAAAGATTTTGCAAAATACTGGATGCACAACGGAATGATTCGTATGGCACAAGGTAAGATGTCAAAATCCTTAGGGAATGTTTGGTATTTAAGAGACCTTTTGAAAAAATTTGATTCGGATGTCTTAAAAATTTTTATACTTAGCAAGCACTATCGTATACCTATAGATATTAGTGAAGAATTGCTTCATAACCAAGAAGTATCAGTTAATAGAGTTAAAGAATCTTTGAATGAAGCTGAAGCTTTCTTTAACAATAAAGTCCCTTATCCCAAAGAAATGTATTATTTAAAAGAACAAGAAGAATATCTCATTAGTAATCTTTCGAATGATTTTGATACTCCCTCAGTTGTAGCAAGAATTTTCGAATTATCGAGAGATTTAAACAAAGCGTTAAATTCACGTGATGAAGAAACAATAAAAAATAATTATTATATAATAAGAAATATTTATGGAAGTGTTTTAGGAGTTTTTGAAACTAATGAGCAAATACAAAAAAACAATGTAGAATTAAATCAACTAATGGAAATTATTCTAAACGTTAGATCTGTTCTTAGAAACGAGAAACTATATAACCTTTCTGACTATATAAGAGATAACTTAAGCAAAATTGGAATAGAAATAAAAGATACCCCGGAAAGTACAAAATGGTCTTAGGACTGGAGGTGCTCTTAAATAGACGTTAATATAATAAATTCAGTACTTGCCTCTCTCAAAAACACCTTTAAGATCATCACAAAGATGGATATTCAATTGCAAAAGCCCTATGTCGTTAAAGAAATTGAAAAACACTATGATGTGGTTACTAATATTGGTTTTACCGGTGAACTTGAAGGAAATATTCTTTATTCCTTTACCGAAAATGTAGCAAAAGATATTGTGAATAATATGATGGATGGTATGATGAAAATAGAGGAGATTAATGATATGGCAATTAGTGCCATAGGAGAACTAGGCAACATGGTTTCTGGATCCATAGGCACTAACTTAGAAAAATATGGTTATAATATAATTGTAACACCTCCGTCCGTATTCACTGGCAAGATTGTAAAAGTGAATTCTAAAGGTGCCATAATAGAATTTCCAGTTTACGTTTCTGGAGACAACCAGATGGATCTTTACTTTATTTACAGAGAAATACACAAGAAGTCTTAGAATGATGGAGGTACTTTAAAATTTTTTGAATTTTAGAAATATGGTTAAAGTGCATGTTTTATAGTTTCTAAAAACAGAAAAAAGTGTAGGGTAAGGAGGAAAATAAATGGCTAGAAAATGTGAAATATGTGGAAAAAGTCCGGCTAGTGGCAACACCGTTGCTAAATCAAAAGTAACAACCAGAAGGGTATGGAGGCCTAACCTTCAAAAGATAAGAGTGGTAACCGAAGAAGGCACAGTAAGAAGAATGTATGTTTGCACGAAATGTTTAAAATCTGGAAAAGTTCAAAAAGCATAAACAAAAATCGGTCTAAAATAAGACCGATTTTATTTTACATAATTTGGCGTGCCTGGCCGGATTTGAACCGGCAACCTCCGGATCCGCAGTCCAACGCTCTATCCAATTGAGCTACAGGCACATTGATAAAAAATGGCGGAGAGGGAGGGATTCGAACCCTCGGTAGAGTCACCTCTACACTTGCTTAGCAGGCAAGCGCCTTCGGCCACTCGGCCACCTCTCCGTAATTTTTGCTTCTTATTCAACCCTAAATATTATAGCATCGATATTCTCAACTGTCAAGGAAAGATTTTATAAAAATCCAGCGGGAACACTTTCCAGGTAAAACAACACCCCGAAAGGGGTTCAAGGAAAAGATGAAAGCTGGCTTCAAACACAAAATAAATTTAAATCAAAAAATGTTGTTAATTATATGTATATGTGATACAATTGTATTATATCGTACAACTGTGGAATTAAGGTGATTGAATATGTTGAAGACATACAAATTTCGTATATATCCAACAAACGAACAAATTGAGAAATTTAGCCAACATTTTGGACATACTCGATTTGTTTACAACCTATTCTTAGAGTTTGCTAACAAGGCATATAAGAATACTAAAACGTATACTAATTATTATATGTGGGCTAAAGTGCTTACGGTTCTTAAAAAAACTGAGAAGTATCAATGGCTAAACGATGTCAACTCTCAATCTTTGCAACAGTCCATAAAAGATTTAGAGACTGGGTATAAACGTTTCTTCAAGAAACAAGCTAAGCACCCTAAATTTAAAAAGAAATCAAGTAGGCAATCGTTTAGAGTTCCTCAACATATACAACTATATGAAAATGAGGGTAATGATAAATACGGTATTCTTTTCGTACCAAAGTTTAAAGAAGGTATTAAAGTAAGAGTCCATAGAAAAATAGATCCAAATGCAAAGATAAAAAATTGTACATTCGTTAAAACTCCAACAGACAAATACTTTGTGTCAATAACCTTTGAAGTAGAAGGTTCTTACCCAGAAAGAGATATAGATTACGAAAACTCAATCGGTATGGATATGGGATTGAAAGATTTTGTTGTATTATCCGATGGAACGAAGTATCCAGCTCTTAAAGTTTTGTCTAAGTACGAAAGGAGACTAAAACATGCATATAAAATTTTTTCAAGCAAAGAACAAGGCTCACAGAATTGGGACAAAGCAAAATTAGAAGTTGCTAGAATACATGAGAAAATAAAAAATACACGAGAGGATTTTCTGCATAAACTAACAAAAGAAATCAGTGAGAACCAAGCTGATCTCTTTGTTGTAGAAACTCTCAATATAAGAGGCATGTTAAAGAATTACCACTTAGCTAAAAGTATCTCAGATTCAGGATGGTATCAATTCAAAACGTTCCTAAAATACAAAGCAGAGAGATTAGGTAAAAAGGTAATCGAAATAGGAATGTTTGAACCTTCGTCTAAGACTTGTAGTGTATGTGGGTATAAGAACGGAGGTTTAAAACTTTCTGATAGAGAATGGATATGTCCTGAATGTGGAACTGTACATGATAGAGATATAAATGCTGCCGTTAACATTAGGAAGTTTGGATTAAAACAGGCATTCGCCACACAGCCTTACGGCAGATAAGGAAACAGCTAGTCGCTGTATAAACTGACTCTACCCCAGGAACTGGGGGATGTTAAGCCTTTGGAGACAGTGTAAGACGGATTAACCTTAAGAGGTGGAAGCCCGCCTCCCCGCTACGGTCGATGAATTAGGAAGCTTACCTCTTTAGAGGTAAGTAGTTCACTCTACCTTTACTATAGAGTATTTGAGACCTTTTTCATTTAAAAGATTATTGATCTTTTTAACAACAATCTCTCTACTATCAGAAAGGTTTTTAATTCCTCGAAATAAAATATATATATCTTGAGAATTATAACTTATTAAATCTTCTTGCCTGACGATCTTTTTTATTTCATTAATTAATTTGTCGTCAAAAGAAGAATGCATTTTAATCTCCACTAATAGGTGATCTTTATCTCTTTTAATTTTCTCAAGTTCAAGAACTATATCAAATAATTCTGACGACAAAAGGTTACCATTTTTTTCGTAAAATGCTGTTAATTCTCCATTATTCGCGCTGGGTGGAGAGAATGGAAATTCTTTTGCATGACCAAAAATATCTTTGTATTCGTTGAATAAACCTCTAGCTTTTTCAAGTTCATTGTTTTCTGTGTAGAATTTAATCAATCTTAACCAACTATCTTCTCTTTGTGAATAATAAAAAGCTTTTTGAAAATAATAATGCGCATCTATTGGGTTATTCATTTTTTGGTGAATATTACCCATTTCAATTAACATATCAACGTATATCCGTTTTAAATATTCTCTTTTTTCTCTTACCCATTCATCGTGAATATTTTCTTGTAATAAATCTCCTTTGTATAAACTAGTAGCCTTTGAGAACAAAAACAAACGTCTATTGATTTCTTTCTCTTTGAAACCTTCGTCGCTTAACGCTAAAAATTCTTCAAAATCGATGTAGATGTCTTCTGATTTCGAAAACGTACAAAAATCTTCTTGTAGGCTTAATTCATTACTACTTAGTCCTAAATTTTTTCTAATATAATATAGTGTAGTATTTAAATTTTGCCTTGCGCTTTCATCGTCGAAGCCAGGCCAAAACAGATCGTACAAATCATAGACTGAGACCTTCTGGCTTTTGTTCAAAATAAGATATTTAAGAATCTCACGGGCTTTTCTTGATTTTAAATTTTCTATTGGTTTATCATCAAGGAAAATTTTAAAGTCCCCCAACATATAAATATTCAACATATAGTATGCTCCCTTAAAAATTAATTCATTAATATTTTAGCACTTTTGATGATAGACCCAAAAATATTAACGTATTTAAATCAATGTATATCTACTAAAATTCGTAGGAGGACGTAAAAGAAAAAGAAACGGTGTTAGAAACAAAGTTGTAAGCACCTAAGGTCTCGAATTTAAAGTTGGATATTTGATTCAAAAAGCCTCCAATTAAGGAAAAGTCGTACTGATTTTCCAAATAAGCAAAACCTAAACTAACAAAAAAGTTATTGTCCATATTTACAGACAACTTTTGAAGCTCTCGCCCAAGATAAAATCCCAGGTCTTCAAAATTCAACGCTTGAGCTAATTTCTCTCCCAAATAAAAACCTTGTTCTTGGTTGGTAAGTATATCTTTTAAATCGACGATTTTAAATGTTGGGAAGTTTTTGGTTGCTGTGAATGTAAAATCTCCTTTGAAATCAAGACTGCCATCCGAAAATGTGTAAGGTACAAATATTCCTTCGAATTCAAAAGAGTCAATATATGTCTTATCGGTCAAAAACAGGTAAAAGTTATCGCTTTGATAGTTCACACCTACTTTCAATCCTTTAAAAATTAGTCCTAAATAGTAGCCCCCATTTTTGTAATCAAGTAAATTACTCATTCCAAAGAAAATTAAATCATTTAATTTCACTTCTGTTTCGGTAATGAACTCATCTTTATAATAAGAGAATTGGTTGTAATAAGTTTTAAGAGTAATTTTATTCTTTTTTGAAATTTCTTTTTGATCTGTGAATTCTAACTTTTCAACGTTATTTACTTGGAGATAGATATCTAAAGTTTTTTCTTCTTCCCCTTCTAAGTAATAAATCGACGTGACATAATTTTTCTTGTTTTTTGACAGGTCAATAGTATTTTCAAAGTGTATATTCACACTGTCTATAATAATTTTTGTTCTAACCTTATCTCCCAAGTCATTGAGAGGAGTAATTTCGAAAGTAGCCTCAATATTGCCTTTTGAATCAAAATTGAAAGTATAACCTTGAATAACAGCCACACTACCGAGCAACGTTTCACTTCTGCTATCATTCTTCAAAACAGAGTATATTGAGTAGTTGTACATTTGAGAACTTTGTGAAAACGCAAGTGTATAAAAAATAAAAACAAAGAGTGTTAGTAGATAGATATACTTTTTCATTTTTGATCAACCCCTTCAAAGGTTGGAGTAGCAGTTAAAAATATCATCATCCTTTTACTTTCATCTTGATTTTGATTATCTCCAAATAAAAACCTAAAAAAAGGAAGATCTTTCAAAAATGTCGTTCCACCACTTTTTGAATAAAGTTGGCTCAAATCCAAATCGGCTATTAGCAAAATTTCGTTAGGGTTTAAATTGACCTTAGTCTCCAACTCCGATTCTGAAAGTAAATAACTATCTCTTTTAACTTCCATCAAGTTTGCCGTTTTTGTCCTAAAGGAAAGTTGAAGTATTTTATCCCTCATAGTTGGAGTCATTTCTATTTCTATTCCACTCTCAATATTTCTAAATTCGTTTCTGTAGGTTGTAAAAACGATACTGTTCAAATTCTTCAAACTTAATAACGCGGGCTCTCCTGGTAAAACATTGACAACCTGCTTAGTAACTAAATTTGCGGTTTCGTTCTTTTCATACATCTCTATTTCAGCCTCAAAAAGATCCTGTATAGAAAATCCTATTACCGGACTGGTAAAAGAGAAACTGTTAATTGTACCTTCTTGGTTTATGTTGAACACGTTGCCCTTTATCAAATCAGAGTATCTTTCATTTGTCTCAACGATATAAACGGTTAATTCAATATATGGTTCACTCTTGTCCAATTTTTCAACCAGATCATTTATGTAATCTATTGTATTTTGTGGAGCATACACTACTATTTGATTAGTTTCTTTGTTAGTTTTTATGTATTGATGAAGATTTTCGGGAATCAAATTTAAAAATTTATCAACCGAAATATAATTCAAAGAAAACACTTGCATTTCAGCTAAGTTCATAAAATTATGGCTTTGAGGATCAGCTAATCCCACAAAGTAAACATTTTCATCGATTTTTTTATAAGAGTAGCCACCGGGGAGTAGAAGTATATTCAACGCCTTTTCTAAATCCAATTCTACAAAGTCCGCTGTGACCAAACCGCTCACGTATTGATCGGTTAAAATCGTTACACCGGTTTGAAGAGATATTTCGTTCAGAGCTTCTATTAAATCAGTGTTATAAAAAGTTCCAGTCACTTTCGGTTCAGTACTTACTTGAGAAAAGGCTGAAAAACAAATAAGTGATAAAATTACTAAAGATAGTGTTCTTTTTAATATGATTTTTGTCACATTAATTCCCCCTCGAAGACTTTTAACCTTTGCTCATTGTTATAAATAGTAAGGATGTATCTATAACCATCTTCTTCTAAAATAGGTACTTCTCCAATCAACATCGTTTCTTGGCTTGGTACTAACCATTCTTGACTAGATGGAAAAAGATCGTAAACACCTATGCTCACACCATCGTTATCTAAAATACTCAAACTTCCCTTAGGGATTATATACCTCTCTCCAGAATTTTTGATCAACGCACTGAAAATTCCGCTGCCTTCTATTTTTTCATAATTTGAGCTCACTAACTCAACATCATAATTTACTTCACCTATAATCGTCTCAACGTTGACTTTTTTCTGAGATAAAAATTCTCCTGATTCATCGTAAGCATTTAGAACAATTTTGCCGTAATATGCACCATTTTCCACATCCTTTGGTACATTTATTGAAAGAATAACCCTGGAGGTTCGTTGAGCATTAACGCCAAAAGATGACGGGGATCTCAAGGTGATCCATGATAACAAGGATCTATCTTTAGGTAAGCTCACAAATTCTTCTCCACCAACTTGTACCGTGACGTTTTGATTAGACATATTTTGTAGATTTATAACAAAAGTTTTAACAGCACCAGCGTAAAGCTCATAACTGAACTCTGTATTGTCTAGTATAAGAGCAAGTTCTATTGGAGGAGTGAAATTGAAGCCTTCTTCTGGAACGTTTATATCGTATGTAAACACCTTTTGCCTGTTGGAATAGTTAACAAAGAGGTTTACCTTGTACTCTCCAGGAGCCAACAAGTACGCGGGTTTACCTGAAAATACAACTTTATTCCCTTTTAGTATTCTTTGGGCGGTTATATTGTTCTTTTCCATATAAGGAGATTTTAAAGGTAATCTTTCTATCATCCTACCCGATTTATCTCTCAAGATAGCTTCTGTCGAAACCACAAGGTCGTAACTGGATCCATTAGCAATGGTAGCTTGGATGACTGGTTTGCCTTCTTCATCCGGAACGACCTTCAAATCTTCAACTTCTACCTTTGTTATGACTGTTCCTTGCACATGAACTGTGATTCTTATCGCATACCTTATAATTATTCCTATCGTTCCACTCGTTTCAACTTCTGGGGTAATCATGAGGATAAAATTGTAAGTTCCAAAAGGAGCGTTTGAAGGAATATTTACACCCACTTCGATAGGTGTTGTAGAACGTGGAGAAACCGTGATGGAATTTGGAAACTCAATCCAATGTGAATATAGAAAGTTATCTGAAGTTGCCTTTACATAATCGAAATTTCCGGACAGATCCTGAGTCATTTGATAAAGCTCTATATTGACGTTTTGTGTGGTGTTGCCGCCAATAACGTTTATTGTGGCAATGAATTCTTCTCCTGCCCTGACGTCTTTTTCAACAGACAGGGGTGAAACGGTTATCTGAGCAAAAGAAAAGGTTGTAAAAAGTAAAAAAACAATTGATAGAATATAAAATTTCTTCATAATTAATACCTATCCCCTTTTTTGCGTCAATTATATCACAATTTATAATTGTGGAATCTTTGTTTTCTTATTCACAAGCATATAAAAAACCCAAATATTAATAAAATTACCCCTTTCGATTCGCACTTTTAGTAAAAGGGGTAATTGAAAACTACAGAATATTTTTTTAATGTATATTCTCTAAAAAACTTTTAGAGTGAGGTTATGGTAAAGATTACATCAGCGATCTTTGTACCTGCGGGAACAGTCCCTAAACTTAAGTTGTCAATGACATTGATAGTTGCAGTGGCGTTAAATACAGACTGTCCGGGGTCCCCAAAATTGTTAGCTGTCTTATCTATGGTTATTTGTAATAAGTTAGCCCAGTTTTCCTGATCAAGCACTGGTTGTATTTCGCTAACAGTAACATCATAATCCACATTTGCCTCAGCTAATAGAGCTACGGTATCTTCAACGGTTGAATATGGATCTGCTGGATCAAATTCTAAATTAAATTGGTTATCTGCATCATTTAGTGTCAACCTCACAAAAGCTGGAACATTCAAAAACACGGGAACTGTAGTTGTAGTAGAATCGCTCGTGGCCTGTGCCAATCCTGAAACTGATACCAACATCACCATCATCAAAACTGCTAAACCTAAAATCTTTTTCATTCTTAACTCCACCCCTTTTAAAATTTTTGTTATTTTAAATTGCTATTATTTTTTCTAAATTAATTATACTTACATTAATAAAACCACAATAATTTTCAATAAAAATCCAATCAGAATTTATGTTACAATTTTAAAGGCTTGAAACTGTGATTTGAATGTCTCCGATTTTTCTTCCTGAAGCATTATATATCCAACCTCCCTCCACTAACCAAAAGGTTAAAGAGTACCCGAGGCTTCCAGGAGTTCCTTGAATTTCTTGAATTCCTATAGTTGTATCTTGTGAACTTCCTTCCTCTGATTCCCATAGATTTTCTCCATTTGATATCGATAAATGAGAAGATTTTATTACTAGGTTTGCCTGAGGATTTTCATGAGGATCTTGCAATACCGTAAATTCAGCACCTAAATTATATTCTACATTAGCTTCCACATTAAAAGTCAAACTGTCTTTAAAATTGTTATCAACATTTAAGTCTAAACGTGTTTTACTAAGATCGGTAATTTTCAAGTATTCAGGTACTGTTAAATATATAGGGACCGTAGTCTCTTCATCTATAGCAAATGAGATTGATGCAACAATAATTATAATAGTAAAAAATAATGAATATTTTAACGTTGAAACCATTACCGCTCACACCCTGAGTGAATTTTTTTAATAATTAATTCTAATTTAATTATACTCAGGGAAATAAGAAAGTAATTAATTTCAATAAAATTTCAATAAGAATTTTTGCAGAAAAATAGTAAGATGAAAATAAGAATATGTAGAAAGATTTAGGAAGGCATCAAGAGGACGAAAGAGTTATATAAACATCACCGATGTGGATAACTTCATTGACTATAAGAACCTCATTTTCAAAAAGGGATAGTATTTGCTCACGTTTATCATTCCACAAATCGGCAAAGTTTGCCTTTATTTCAATATCAAAATCGATATTACCGCTCTCTACAGTAATTACTTGCTCATTTTGTAAAATAATATAATCTGCCAAAAAGCTGTAAGTGTCAAAAATATCTATTGAAAGATAAATATCGTACTTTTGCAAAGTTGATTCAATATGTACGGGAACTGAAGAAATAACATTATTCTGAGGATTGGAAAGATCAAAAGTCAGTTGAATTGTGCCCTCTTCTCCAATAATGAAATTTATAGAAGGTTCAGGCACCTTAAAATACACAGGAATGGCTTCATAGCTAAAATATCCACCTTCCATAGGGATAGAAATAACCACATCCGCTACGTGGAGTCCTTCCGTCGGAGAGCCTGCTTCAACATATTTCTCTTGTAATAAACTTCCATGATTGTTGAATAGATTACCTAAATCAGAGCCAACATTTACATCGAACTCAACGTTTCCGTTATTTAAATAGATATCAGGAGAACTTAAAAACTGTAAATAACTACCTTGAGATAGAAAATCAAATCCATCTAAATAATCAACACCAATATAAACATGAAGGGGAAGTAGATTAGAATTTAGGGATACTATAGAAGTGTTTTGATCATACCAGGGCCCACTACCTGGATAAGGTGGAGAGAATGCAAAAATTATATCGTTTGAAACGGTATAGTTCACAAAAAAGTCGTCAATCACAAAATAAATATCAACAAAATCTAACAGGTTTTCGTTTGAGTCAAAAAGTAAGACTTCTCCTATTTTTGTGCCTAAACCTGAAGAAGATAAAAGTCCTTTTTTAAACATACTAAGAAGCTTTTGGTTATAATGTTGCCACAATGTTTGTACATTAAAACCTAACTGTATTGTATAAGTATTTCTACTTCTCCAACTTGAAAGGTTGAAATAACTTTTAAAAAATTCGTAATTACTATATAGTTGCAATTCTATATGGGAAACGTTCGAGAGACGAAGATTAATTTTAGTTTGCTGATAGTTGTAATTATCTAAATCTAATTTGAATTCGAAATAATTGTCTGCAGAAAATATATTTATTGTTATGAATAAAATAGTTAAAACTACAACTATATTCTTCATTTTAATCACTTCCTTATGATTTTCTTTCTAAATTATACCTCATTTTTTATAAATAATTTTAAGTCTTTCAATAAAAATTCAATAAAAATGATTGTAATTAGCTTTTAATAAGGTTTAACAAAATTAAAAAAAACTTGACATTTTCATTTTTATTTAGTATAATTTTATTAGAATTTTATTGGAGGCGGTGAGGTTAATGAAAAAGACAATTTTCATAACAACAATAATTTTAATGTTTTTAAATATCAGCGTTATTTCTTTTTCTCAAACTTCTGATGGTGTTAATGTCCCTGTTTATATTAGTGTTCCCAGCTATGCTGCGATTGACTCTGTTGATAAAGAGAGTTTAGAATATGATTTCGACTTGTCATCTCCTGATAACAAAAGTGAAGAGGTTAAGGTAAAAATTGTTGCAAATACGTCTTTCAAACTTTATGTAGAATTTGATGCTGAAGAAAGCAGTTTTAACGAACAAAACCAAGCATTGTTTGAATTGTTGAATAGTAGCTTTAATTATTCTGTTGATAGTAATGACTCAGCCTATGGAGTAATTGAAAAAACCGTTCAAATAGGATTCAATTTTCAGCAGGCAGTTGATAATGATCCTGAAATAAGAGAGTTACTTTTAAAAATTGGAGAATACAAGGGTAAGGTTGGAAATTTTATTTTCACAGTTTCCCCTGCAGTTTAAATATAAATTGATTAAGAAGACGTTCGAGAGGTAGGTTAATCCCTGCCTCTTTTTTATTATTCAAAAATTAACAATTATTTTGTTTTTGATAAACTTTTTTGAAGTACAATAATACGGCTGAGGTGAGAATAATGTTTAACGAAGAATTGAAAAGTAAAAACCTTATAGTAGAATTAGAATCTTTTGAAAAGATATTAGAAAGAGAGATCATAATTAGAAATTGGAAAGAAATTGAACTACTTTCTGAAAAGGCGAAGATACTTGCCCCGATAGATGTGAATGTTTCTTTGGAAAAGGGAGAAAGTCGAGTATTAGTAAGCGGTAAAATTGAAACAATGGTTCAGCTTCATTGTTCGAGATGTTTAAAGCCCATTGAGTACTGGATAGATGAAAGTTTTGAGGTCGTATATTTGAGTAGGAGTTTTGAGAAGTATTTGTCGAAAACTGAGCGGTTAAAAACACTGGATAATCTTATTTACTATGATGGCCAATCAATAGATTTGACAAATCGAGTTATAGAGACTATAATATTATCAGTACCAGAAGTTCCACTGTGTAAAGAAGATTGCAAAGGATTATGTACTATCTGTGGGATTGATTTAAACGAAAATCCAGAGCATTCTTGTGAAACAGAGGAGATCGACCCACGTTTTGTAGCGTTAAGGAAATTGTTGAATGAAGAAAAATAAAAATTGATACATAATACCAAAGGGGGAAACATACATGGCTACGCCAAAACAGAAACCATCGAGAAGTAGAACACATTCAAGGAGAGCAAAATTTTACTCCGCATACAAGATCAACGTTGTAAAATGTCCAAAATGTGGAGAGCCAAAATTGCCACATCGCGTTTGCTTGAATTGTGGATACTACGGTGACAAACAAATCTTAGAAATAGGTGAATAAATCTATGGATAATGTAAAAATAGGTATTGATTTATACGGCGGTGATAATGCGCCCAAGGCTGTAATTGAGGGCGCACTTTTTGCTTTAAAGAATAAGTTTCTTTCTCCAGGCGAACTGGTTATAGTAGGGAATGAAATTTCAAGTGAAGATTTAGATAAAATATCGAATTTAAAAATTATACCAGCTAAAAATTTGGTTAGTAATGAGACAAGACCAACAGAAGTTTTGAAAATGAAAGAATCTTCCATGTACGTAGGTTGCGAAATGTTAAAAAATAAAGAATTAAATGCCTTTGTGAGTGCAGGCAACACTGGTGCATTGCTGTCAAGTGGTGCCTTTGTTGCAGGTCGACTTCCAGGTATAAAAAGGCCTGCCTTAGTTTTGGCTCTTCCCTCCAAATCTAGCAAGCCAAAAATTTTGGTGGATGCAGGAGCAAACGCTGAAGTAAAGGCTGAACATTTTTATGATTTCGTGAGGGAAGGAATAGCTTACGCTAAATTTTTGAATCTTGAAAATCCGAGAGTAGGGATTTTAAATATCGGTTCTGAAGAAGAAAAGGGAAATTCACTAGTTAGGGAAGCCTCTAATTTGTTAAAAGAAGAAAAGAATTTTAATTATGTTGGCTATATAGAAGCACGTGAAATATTCGATGATACGTGTGATATAATAGTTACAGACGGATTCACTGGTAACAACGTTTTAAAAACTATAGAAGGTACTGCTTATTTTATCCTACATGAATTAAAAGAAACGGTTAAAAAAGGTGGGTTATTCACAAAATTAGGAGCCTTGTTTTTAAGAGGTTCTTTAGCGTCTTTAGTCAATAAGATTGATTACAGAAGTTATGGTGGGACATTCTTTTTGGGGGTTAACGGTGTTTTAGTCAAGGCGCACGGGGCTTCAGACGCTGAAGCGATAGCAAATGCCTTGTATGTGGCTTACCGTGCGGTTAAATTTGACTTGATCAAAAAGATTGAGATTTAAAGGGGGTTTAAAAATTGTGTGGGATAGTAGGGTTTGTATCAAATAGAAGAGTGAAAGTTGACGATCTTATTTCTGGTTTGAAAAAACTTGAATACCGAGGGTACGATTCCGCAGGTTTGGCTTACAATGTAGATCATTCTATAAAATACTTAAAAAAACCAGGAAGAATTAACGAAATTGAAAAAATACTTTTAAATGAAAGTTTATTGGAAGAAGGTTTTTATTCTGGAATTGCCCATACGAGGTGGGCTACACATGGTGTTGTTTCAGAACAAAATTCTCATCCACATTTAGATTGTAAAGAAGAGTTAGCTGTTGTACATAACGGCATTATAGAGAACTTTCAAGAGTTAAGAACTGAGCTTGAAATCAAGGGCCATATCTTTAAATCAGAAACGGATTCCGAAGTTATCGCTCATTTGATAGAAGAGAAGTACAATGGAGACCTTTTTGATTCTGTTTTAAGAACTTTAAAGAAACTCGAAGGTGCGTATGCTATTGCCGTAGTTCATAAAGACAAACCCGATCAAATCGTAGCTGCAAGAAAAGGCAGTCCTTTAGTGATTTCAAGTAACGAAAATATGAGCATGCTAGCCTCAGACGTTACTCCTTTGTTGAAGTATTCAAAAGAGATGAATTTTTTGAATGACGGTGAGATTGCCATTTTAACACCTAAAGGTTATTCTATATTTAACTTAGATGGGGTTCCCATTGAGAACAAACCAATACGTATAACCTGGGATGAATCGCTGGCAGAAAAATCAGGGTATCCACATTTTATGCTGAAAGAAATCTTTGAGCAACCGATAGCGTTAGAATCTGCTTTGGTTGGTCGATTAAAAGACGGAAAACCACAGATAAAAGAAGTCCAATCTTTAGAAAATTTTGTGAAGAACCAAATGAAAAAGGTATATGTAGTTGCATGTGGTACGAGTTATCATGCCGGTTTAGCTGCAAAATACTTTGTGAATAGATATTCAGATATTGATTTTGATATAGAGGTTGCATCAGAGTTCAGGTACATGAATCCAGCAATTGACAGTAATACTTTGGTGTTGGCAATATCTCAATCTGGGGAAACTATTGACACGCTAGAAGGGGTCAGATTAGCAAGGAAAAAAGGTGCGTATGTATTAGCTATAAGTAACGTAGTTGGTTCCACTATCTCGAGAGAATCTGACGGTGTTCTTTATCTCAACACTGGTCCAGAAATAGGAGTTGCCGCGACAAAGACCTATACCGCACAGATAGCCTTGCTTTACACCTTAGCTGCGCAACTCATCTATTGGAAAGGTTACAAAAAAGAAGAACTGGATGAAATAATGAGAAACATCGAAAAAATGCCGGAATTGTTTAGAATAATTTTAGATAAAACAAACGGTCACTTGATGGAGTTAGTAAAGGAGTATAAAAACTTCAAAGATATGATGTACGTTGGTAGAGTTTTTGGCTTTCCAGCCGCCTTGGAAGGTGCTTTAAAATTAAAAGAGATCAGTTATATCAATGCCATTGCCTATCAAGCGGGTGAACTAAAACATGGCCCAATAGCCCTATTGGATGATAATTTTCCAGTATTTGCAATAGTTCCTTTGGGGAAGTTAAGAGAGAAGATGATTTCTAACATTATGGAAGTAAAAGCTCGAGGGGCAAAAGTGATAGCTTTAACTTCAAAAGATGATCTGCAAACAAAAAAAATATGTGATGATTACATCGATGTGCCTTCTATTTTCGAACCTTTAATACCATTGGTAGTAGCGCCTATTACACAACTGTTCGCTTACTACATAGCGGTGCAAAAAGGCTTAGACCCAGATAAACCGAGAAATTTGGCAAAAAGTGTCACTGTTGAATAATTTGGTCAATTATGGGCTGCAGGGCAAAACTTTCACTCTTCCTTAGAAGGGCGGGCAGTGGGGCGAAGGGGCGCTAAAAAATAGAAAAAATTCCAGTGGAGGTGGTAAATTTTTGTTAAAAACTGATGTTTTGAATTCCGTTAAGGAAATAGTGGAATTACTAGAAGAAAAAGATGGAGAAAATATTACCGTACTTGACATGGAAGATTCCGAGTTGATGGTTGATTACTTTGTCATTGTTACGGGAAATTCAGAACCTCATAGAGTAGCTTTAAGAGATCAAGTAGTTAGGTATTTAAAAGATAAAGATATCCCCATAACTTTTTACGATAAAGGTCAAAGTAGTGAATGGATGATAATCGATGCTGGTATATTTATAGTTCATATATTCTCTGAAGAGAGTAGAGAATTTTACGATTTAGAAGGGCTTTGGGGAGAGCAAAAACGAACGGTAATATAAAATAATACTCACATCTTCCGTTTTTCACCCCGGTGCCCATAAAAGGGTCGGTGAAAAAAAGGAAGGTGGAGGATAGAAAACCAAATCAAACATCTACGGAGGTGTATTTTTGTGTCAGTGGTAAGTATGAAACAGTTACTTGAAGCAGGAGCTCACTTTGGTCATAGGACGAGAAGATGGAATCCCAAAATGCAGCCTTATATCTTTACTGCAAGAAAGGGTATTCACATTATTGATTTACAAAAAACTTTAAAAAGTATTGACGAAGCCTATGACTTCCTCAAAAATTCGGTTATGGAAAAGAAAAGAGTGTTGTTCGTTGGAACTAAGAAACAGGCCCAACAAATCGTTGCCGATGAAGCACGCAGATGCGGAGAATTTTTTGTAAACAACAGATGGCTTGGCGGTTTATTAACCAACTTCAAGACAATAAAATCGAGAATTGATAAATTGGAGCAATTAACGGAATACGTTGAAAGTGAAGAGTTTTCAAAACTACCCAAAAAAGAACAAGCCACCATACGCAGAAATTTGGAGAAATTAGAAAAAAACTTGGGTGGTTTACGTGGAATGAAAAAAATTCCGGATATAATATTCATTATTGATCCTAAAAAAGAAGAGATCGCTATTAAAGAAGCAAATTTACTTAAATTACCAATAATAGCAACAGTGGATACTAATTGTGATCCAGATCTTATCGATTACGTTATTCCAGCAAACGATGACGCTATTAGAACCATAATGCTTATCGCCTCAAAAATGGCTGATGCGATTGTTGAAGGAAAAGAAGGCAGAATAGAAACCCTCGAAGAAGAAAGCGAAGCAGGAGAGGAAAAAGAAGAAGTGGCTGAAATAGACGAAAAACTAGCAGCTGAGGAGAAATACGCTAGTTACGACGAAGAAATAGAAGAAGAACTCGTTTCCTCAGAAGAAGAAGACAAAAAATTTTAATTTTTGGTTGTACATAATACACCGGGGGATTGCTCCCGGTTTTTTTGTAAGAGGTGATAATTTTGAAATTTTACATAAGGACATTTGGTTGCCAAATGAATATAAACGAAAGTGAAATAATGTCAGGTCTTTTGAAAGAGGAAGGCTTTGAATGGACAGAAAATCCAAAAGAAGCCGATATAATATTGATAAATAGTTGTGCTGTAAGAGAAAAAGCAGAAAATAAGATGTATGGGGCTATAGGTGGTTATGGTAAACTTAAAGATAAAAACAAGAATTTAATCTTGGGTGTAGGGGGGTGCTCAGCGGAAAAGGAAAGGCAGCAACTACTTGAAAGGTTTAAAAAGGTGAATTTTGTCTTTGGTACTAGAAATGTAATAGACATAGTAAATTTAGTAAAACGGGCTTTAAATGGAGAAAGGTTCGCTGATTTTAGCGACAAATTGAATAATGTAAGTTACGATATTCCAAAGATGCCTTCAAGTAAACATCATGCTTGGATTACTATTATATACGGATGCAATAAATATTGCACATACTGTATAGTACCTTACACCAGAGGGTTAGAAAAAAGTAGACCTATGGAAGATATAATAAAAGAAGTTGAAAGTTATGCGAAAAAAGGTTACAAAGAAATAACCTTTTTAGGTCAAAATGTGGATTCCTACGGTAAGGACTTTGGGGACAAAAAATCTAAATTGGACCTGCTCATACATAAGGCAGCAGAATTTGATTCTATAAAAAGAATTTGGTTTTTAACCTCTTATCCTTCTGATATAACTGACTCTTTGATACAAACTGTTGCCAACGAAGAAAAAGCTGCCCGTTATTTTCATCTTCCAGCTCAATCAGGGAGCAACAAGATTCTTAAAGCGATGAATAGAAAATACACAAAAGAGGAGTTCATAGAACTTGTAAATAAAGTAAAGAAAGAAGTGACAAACGTTACAATATCCAGTGATTTTATAACAGGCTTCCCTTCAGAAACGGATGAGGATTTTGAAGAAACGGTAGATTTGATTAAGCAATGTAGATTTGAAAGAATAAATATTGCAGAATATTCCCCAAGAGAAGGAACGATAGCGTATAAGTATCAAAAAGACGATGTTCCTAAACATGTTAAAAATAAAAGATTGCAGTATCTCATGGAGTTACAAAAAAGAATAAACCTTGAAGAAAATGAAAAGTATCTTGAACAAGAGGTTGTTATAATTCAAGAAGGAAAAGCAGGTAAAAATGGTACTTATATGGGAAGAACTACGAACAATAAATTAGTAATTTTCGAAAGTAATGAAGAGATGAATGGTGAATTTTTGAAAGTAAAAATCAATAAAATTACACCGGGCCCATTATATGGGGAAGTTGTAAAGACGATCTACACTAGTGTTTAATGAATACAAAAAGGGGTGTATACACTTGACGCACGGAAAAGTCTATGAATCGTTATCGTTTTATAGTCAAGCACTTAAAAGTGAGATGAAATACTCTATTTATCTCCCACCTAAATACGACATTGAAACTAGGAAATATCCGACTATTTATCTGCTGCATGGGCATGGGGGAAACGAAACGAGTTGGTTAAGAAAAGGTAGGGTTGATCAAAGTTTAGATTTAATGATAACTAACAACGAAATTCCACCTTTTGTAGCTGTGATGCCTGATGCCAAGAACAGTTGGTACGTTAATTCCCCGACTGGTGCTAATTATGAAACCGCTTTGGTAGAAGATCTTCTTCAACATATAGAAACGCAGTACAAGGTTTATAACGAACGTTCTTCAAGATTCATAGCAGGTCTATCTATGGGAGGTTATGGTGCCTTAAGGTTGGCATTTAAGTATCCCGAGCTGTTTTTGTCTGTTGCTAGTTTAAGTGGGGGAATAACCAGAGAAGTTCCCCCAGAGAAAGAAGTCGATTTAGATGGCAATGAAATTCATGTAAGAGAGGATTACTATCATGATGCATTTGGTTCGCCTTTTGACCCGGAGTTATGGGAAAAAGAAAATATTTTTAATTATATAGAAAACGTAAAACAAAGCGAGTTAGAGCTCCCAGTTTATCTTTCTTGTGGAAGTGAGGATTATTTTCACCTCTATTTAGGTGTTTCTGAACTACACCATGAATTAAGATTGAATGGCATATCTACAAGTCTATTTATAAAACCTGGAGACCATAATTGGTTTCTTTGGAGTGAGGAAATAAAAGAAGTATTAAGATTCTTTACAAAAAACATGCTTATAATCCATTAAGGAGGAAATTTATGAACAAAAAGAATAGAACCTATAGGTTAGTAATGAATTCTTTGTTTATAGTTCTATCTATACTTTTTTCTAGATTATTAGCGATTAGGATTCCCATAGGTAATGTTGAAGTTATTAGATTTGGGTTTGGAACGATTCCTATGTTTCTTTCTGCTTTTATTTTTGGACCTTTAGATGGTTTTATTGTTGGAGGTTTAGCGGATTTGTTTGGTTATTGGATAAATCCGATGGGGCCTTTTCTTCCCCAGTTTACGTTGACCTCAGCTTTACATGGTTTGATTCCAGGTATAGTTTTTTGGTACTTTTTTAAGAGAAGAATCAATTATTGGTCATTAGCTATTTCTTGTGGTTTAGGTGAGGCGGTTGGTATAACCTTAACACCGTTCTTCATTCACAATGCATTTGGTGTTCCATATGCCGTTCTCATGCCTCCTCGGTTAGGTGGCTATGTATTATCATTCTTTTTAAATGCTTTGATCATGCTATTATTACTCACCAGAATTCCTCAAATTAACAAATTGATGGAGATAGAATAGGATGGATAAATATTACGAGTATGTATATGAATTAGAACCTAACGAAGAAGAAAAGATAATAGATCAGTTCATAAAATATGGATTTAATTCCTTTTACATAGAGGAAGATGTAGAAAGTTCCCAAACATTTTTGAAGATTTATGTCAAGACAGAAGAGCAAATCAAAGATATTTTGGATTTGTTTTCTATGTTTGGCTTAAAATTACTTTCTAAGAAAATTACTGAAGAATCAAAATGGTTAGAAGAATGGAAAAAAACAATAGATTTTTTTCAACTTATAGATGGGGTCTGGGTAAATCCTTTTTCTGATAAAAAAGTAGAAAAATCTGGAATAGTATTGAACGTAATACCGGGCAGTGCCTTTGGTACAGGATTACATTCAACAACGAAACTGGCAGCTGAACTTTTAAGAAAAGTTGACTGTAGAGACAAAGATGTTATTGACATAGGAACAGGAAGTGGGATACTATCGGTTTTAGCCAAAAAGATTGGAGCTAACCGTGTGTGTGCTTTAGATAATGATAATTTGGCAATAGAAAAAGCTGAAGAAATAGCCATTTTAAACAATGTTGATATTGAGATAAGATTATCCGATTTATTAAACGTAGTGGGAGAAAATGAAAGTTTTGATATATTAGTTTCTAATATTGTGGCTGAAGTATTGATTCAGTTAATGAAAGATCCTAAATTTGATAAAGTACTTAAAGAAAATGGAATTGTCATCTTTTCTGGTATAATTGAGAGTAAAGAGAAATCTATTATGGAGCAAGCAAAAGAAGTCGATTTAGTGTTGAAAGATAGGATGGAGGATGGTTGTTGGATAGCTTTGATGTTTCAAAAGAAGATTTAAAAATAATTGAAAAACAATTAGGACGTATTGTTAGTAATGTGTTAAATGTAGAAAAAAGATGCATATATGGCTATCCTCAAGTAATAAAGAGTTTTCCTTTAAAAGATGGAAAACCTTTTCCGACTCTTTATTGGTTAACATGTCCTTATCTAGTGGAAGAAGTATCAAAATTGGAAGCTCAGGGAAGAATAACTGAAATAGAAAAAATTATACAAAATGATCCAGAATTAAAAATGCAAATGATTCTTGCTCACAAAGAAGAGATTGAAAAAAGAATGAAGATATTAGAGGGAGAATTAAATTCTCTATCTAAAAATATAATAAAGAAACTAAAAGAAACAGGAATAGGTGGAATAAAGAATTTTTCTACTATAAAGTGTTTACATTTACACTATGCATCTTATTTAAGTAGGGAAAACAATCCCGTAGGGAAAATAGTGGATAGTTATATAAGTAAGAAATATTGTGACGACAAAAGATGCGAAAATCTGATGCCCCTTAACGTATGGAGGCGAAACAACCCATTGATAGACAGGTCAATTATAAAAAATATCCCTAAAAAACCAGGTGTATATATTTTTAAAAACAATAAAGGTGATCCAATATATATAGGTAAAGCCAAAAACCTAAAAAATAGAGTTTCTTCATATTTTAATAAGAAAAATTATATTGGAAATGAAAAAACTTATGAAATGCTCGAAAAGGCTACAAATTTTGACTATATACTAACTTCAAATGAAAATCAAGCATTCATCTTAGAAGCCAACCTCATCTATGCACATAAACCAAAATACAATATAATGCTAAAAGATACACGAGTGTATCCATATATATTAGTTACGGATGAACAATTTCCAAAAATAAAATACGTTCGTACAAAAAAAGAAGAAAAAGGTAAATACTATGGGCCATACTCTGATGTGAAATTTGTAAAAGATGTTATCGAGGTACTACAAAGTGTTTATAAGATTAGAAGTTGTGATAGGGATTTAAGCAGAAAAAGTAAGCCTTGCTTCCTATACCATTTAGGCAGATGTTATGGTCCATGTTACAAGGACGTAGACGAGAAGGCATATCAAGAATCGGTGGAAAAAGTTAAAAAAGTTTTGTCAGGAGATATTGCAGAAGTAAAGAACTATCTTCAAAAATCTATGAAAGATTATGCCAAAATAAAAAATTATGAAAAAGCTGCTCAAATGCGTGACACATTGTTCAAATTAGAGAATTTGTTTGAAGAAGTAGCGGTTGAATACCAAAACGGAAAAAATATAGATATAATAATGTATGAATCCCCCGTTTATTTAGTTTTAATAGTAAGAAAGGGATATTTAATTTCAAAACTTTCCTTCACAATGGAGGGGACGTTAGAAGATTTCTTGTATCAATACTATATTGTAAGAAAGAATGAGCCGCCTTCTTTGATATCGACATTATACAATGAAGAAATTTCTCCAGAAATATTGGCTTTTCTGAAAGAAAAAGGCTTAAAAAGAATCGAAAAGATCGGTAAAAATTCTAAAATATATGAAATGGCTTATGCAAATTTACAAGAAGAAATCAAAAGGCAAAAAGATTTAAGTTATGCTTTAAAACAGGCTAAAGAGATACTTTCATTGAAGAAAGAACCTAAAATTATTGAAGGTATAGATATATCTCATTTACAAGGGTTGTATACTGTAGCTTCCTTAGTGCGTTTCGAAAACGGAAAGCCCAACAAAGAAGGATACAGGAAGTATAGATTGGATAATATAAAAGCTCCTGACGACTTCGAAAGCATTAGAACAGTAATAAAAAGAAGATATCAAAAACATGAATTACCTGATCTTTTATTCATTGATGGAGGAAAAGGACAGGTAAATTCAGCTGTAGAAGCACTAAAAGAAATTGGTTACTCTTTAAAAGATGTGGATGTTGTTGGTATCGCAAAAGAAGACGAAAGGATAGTTTTTCCAGGTGAGATGGACGATCTTCACTTGTCTTTGGATCACCCAGTGTTAAGATTACTTATATACGTAAGAGATGAGACGCACAGATTTGCTATAGGTTTTAACAGAAGTCTTAGAAGTAAACGGTTTGAGAAAACAAAGCTGGATGATATTTACGGTATAGGTCCAAAGAGAAAAAAAGAATTGATAAAGCATTTTGGAGGAGTTCAAAAAGTATTAGAGGCATCAACTGAAGAAATATCAAAAGTTGTTAAAAGTGAAAAAATTGCGAAAAGAATAAAAGAAAGTTTAGGAGAGAAATGATTTGAAAGAACTAATCGAATTTGCCAAAAATTACTTAAATAAATACAAAAACTTATTAGCGGATGAATTTCAACATTTCTTTTTTGGCAGTGTTTATGATAGCGAAGACAAATTTCCTGTCTATTGTGTTTTTATAGATGAAGATGGAAGAGTTTTTGAAACTGTTGGGCCTGATAAACCTGGAAAGGTTATGAGCGTCCTATACCCTACGTACTACAACGATTCTGAAATATTAGTAAAAAAATACACGGAACTATCACGGCAATACAACAAAATAGTACAACCTAATGTAATGTTTGGCATTGTACAATCACCTTTTAAAATTGCATCTTACAGGGTTTGGGGACAAGAAAGGCTTATAAAAAAACTCATGTTTTCTGAAAAATTAAAAGGAGAAGAATACATTTCTCTACATCAGAATATTACAGATAAAAAATTGAAATTTATAATTGAGCATTACAAGCAGTGGGATGAGGACATATTTTATTTTCCATACTTAAATGATATTCACGTTTTATTCAAAGTTCCAGAACATATAAACAATTCTGAAGTATCCTTATATATAGAAATTGGTCGAATATTAAAAGAAAAAGTTTTGCGAAAGTACGACTTTTTAAAAAATTCATACAAACTTCCAGAAATGAAAGTTAAAGCACCAGCATTAGCGGTATTCAAAGTACCTGCAGGCCGTATCCTTGATATAGATTTCAACTCTATTTATAATCAATTTATAAAAAAAGCTGCTAAAATAGTCGAGCAAATTAATGAATTGGAAATTTAATTTTAGTAATATGGGCGACATGCTGGGCGAAGTCCTACCCCAATCTGTTGGGTAAAGCGACCGTAGGTCCCTCTACCATAAACGGGGGGCTGCGGGGTGAAAGGACGCTATATAATAAAAAATAATATTCTTTCAAAAGGAGAGAATTATGAAAGTAAACATTGAAGATTATTATAAAAGAACAAATCAAAACGTAGTCCCAAAAGGTTTTAAAAAAGTAAAAAAAGCCCCTTTTACACTCGCTGAAATGTTATATGGGACATTTAATATAGTTGTTTCTGTAATATTTATATTATTCATTATAATAATGAATATTGCAAAACCTATTATCAGTAATCTAATTAATCAAAATTTTCCTTTAGAAACTAGACTAATATTTTTTCTTTCTATATTAATACTGATCATAGGAATACTATTTGAAATATATGCCATAGAAAGGGCTAGACTTCACAAATGTTCGGTAATAGGGGCTATCATCTTTTCCTTTTCACTTTTTATGACTTTTTCTATAACTTATATAATAGTAAAATACTCGTTAAACTGGGCAGGGATTCAGTTGTTCGGACAAACCCAAATAGGTTTAAACAAATGGTTTTATCTACCTTCCATAGCCTATATAGGATACTCAATATTCAATGTATGCTATTCTTTTGTTTTAATGAATTCACAATAATTTACAAAT
>NZ_JAHC01000036.1 GCF_002924625.1 Petrotoga sibirica DSM 13575
CTCTGTCTCTGGAAAAGGGTTATGGAGGTAGAGCACTGAATGTAGTAGAGTGTTAGACCTCTTAATCCGTTCATATACCGTATGTCATATATGGATGCCAGGGAGAAAGACTATGGGGAATAAGCTTCATGGTCGAGAGGGAAAGAGCCCAGACCGACAGCTAAGGTTCCGAAGAAGCGGCTAAGTGTGAAAGGAAGTGGACCTCTTGAGACAGCCGGGAGGTTGGCTTAGAAGCAGCCATCCTTAAAAGAGTGCGTAACAGCTCACCGGTAGAAGAGGACTGCGCCGAAAATGTAACGGAGCTAAAGCCGCGCACCGAAGCTACGGTATAGCCGAAAGGCTATAGGTAGGGGAGCGATGTGCAAGGGAGAAGCATAACTGAAAGGTTATGTGGACGAAGCACAAGAGAGAATGCAGGCATGAGTAACGAAATGGGAGTGAGAATCTCCCACCCCTAAAGTCTAAGGGTACCTGGGGAAGGGTCGTCCGCCCAGGGTAAGTCGGGACCTAAGGTGAACCCGAAAGGGGTAGCCGATGGAAAACGGGTAAAGAATCCCGTACCGGTAAAAGAGGAGCTGCAAGGGGGGACACAGGAGGTAAAGCTACCGAGATAGGGTTGCGAATCTTCCAAGCGACGATGCCGAAGAAGCTGGTAGGGAAATCCGCCGGTGGAGGAGGAGTCGTGATGGGGAGGCCGCAAGGCCAACGGTAGATAATCACACTGTCGAGAAAAGCCTCGTGTAGTGTTGAACCTTTTACCGCCCGTTCTGGAAACCGACACAGGTAGACGAGCTGAGAAGGCAAAGGGGAGCGGAATAACCTTCGTTAAGGAACTAGGCAAAAAGGCCCCGTAACTTCGGGAGAAGGGGTGGACTATTAGGATGAGTAATCATGCTAATAGAGCCGCAGTGACAAGTCCCTAGCGACTGTTTACCAAAAACACAGGTCTCTGCGAACACGGAAGTGGAAGTATAGGGACTGACGCCTGCCCAGTGCCGGAAGGTTAAGGGGAGGGGTGAGAGCTCCGAACTGAAGCCCCGGTAAACGGCGGCCGTAACTATAACGGTCCTAAGGTAGCGAAATTCCTTGTCGGGTAAGTTCCGACCTGCATGAATGGCGTAACGATTAGGGAGCTGTCTTAACGGAGGATCCGGTGAAATTACAAGCTCGGTGAAGACGCCGAGGACCCGCAGCTAGACGGAAAGACCCCGTGGAGTTTTACTGTAACCTGACATTGTAACTTATCGTTGTATGTACAGGATAGGCGGGAGGCGAAGAAAGCTGCTCGCCAGGGCAGCTGGAGCCGGCAGTGGGATACCGCCCTTACAACGATGGGTTACTAACGGGAGAAAGTGAAGAGCTTGACCTGGACAGTGTTAGGAGGGCAGTTTAACTGGGGCGGTTGCCTCCTAAAAGGTAACGGAGGTGTTCGAAGGTAGGCTCAAGTGGGTTGGGAATCCACTGAAGAGTGCAAAGGCAAAAGCCTGCCTAACTGAGAGACTGACGAGTCGAACAGGAGGGAAACCTGGACTTAGTGACCCGGCGGTTCTGAGAGGAAGGGCCGTCGATCAACGGATAAAAGTTACCCCGGGGATAACAGACTAATCACGCCCGAGAGTTCACATCGACGGCGTGGATTGGCACCTCGATGTCGGCTCATCGCAACCTGGGGCTGAAGCCGGTCCCAAGGGTTGGGCTGTTCGCCCATTAAAGCGGTACGTGAGCTGGGTTCAGAACGTCGTAAGACAGTTCGGTCCCTATCTGCTGCGGGGGTAGGAAGCTTGAAGGGGGTTGCTCCTAGTACGAGAGGACCGGAGTGAGTATGTCCCTGGTGAATCAGCTGTTATGCAAATAGCAGGAGCTGAGTAGCTACACATATAACCGATAACCGCTGAAAGCATCTAAGCGGGAAACGGGCCCAAACAATAGGCTTCCCACTCATAGGAGGTAAGGGCAGTCTGAGAAGAAGACGTAGATAGGCCGCAGGTGTAAGTACTGAGAAGTATTGAGCCGAGCGGTACTAATAGCCCGAGGCTTTGGACGAAACTCTATGCACTTGTGAATGAGTAATAGGGGGTGAAGATAACGATGCGGGAAACACCCAGAACCATACCGAACCTGACGGTTAAGCCGTATCGTGCCGATGGTAGTACGCTAAGACGTGTGAGAGTAGGTATCGCCCCCTTCCTTTTTTTAGAATAATATTTTTCTCTGCCCAAGTCCCGCCCTAAAAATTGCCGCGTATATTTTACGCGGCATTTTTGTTTTAATAAAAAGAAAAAAATATGGTATAATTTTTTAGATGAAAAAATTCTAAAAATGGAGGTAGGAAGTGAGATGGAGGATGTCAAAGAAGTAGCTTATAAAAGATATCAGCAGTGGCTTGAAAATGTAGCAGACGATTTTAAAGAAGAACTGCTCCGTTTAAAGGATAATGAAAAAGAGATTGTTGATCGATTTTATAAAGATTTAGAGTTTGGAACCGGCGGTTTAAGGGGAATAATGGGTGTTGGAACCAACAGAATGAATGTTTACACTGTGGCTCGAGCCACTCAAGGATTTGCAAATTATTTGAAAAAGCATAAAGATTTTCCTAGTGTTGTTATTGCTTACGATACAAGAAGAACCTCGGACTTATTTGCTAAGGTGGCAGCTCGAGTGTTGGCAGGAAACCATGTAAATGTATATATTTTCGATCAAGTAGCCCCCACACCGCTACTTTCCTTCGCTGTTAGAAAATTAAAAACTGATGGTGGGATAATCATAACTGCGAGTCATAATCCACCGGAATACAACGGTTACAAAGTTTACACATCCGACGGTACTCAGGCGGTTCCCAAATATGCAAATGAAATTACTTCGGAAATTGAAAAGTTAGATTATTTCAAAGATATTAAAATAACTGGCTTCGAAGAAGCTGTTAATTCAGAGAAAATAAATATACTCAATGAATCTATTTTCAACGATTATTTAGATGAAATTGAGGCGTATATTAGATCATTAAATCCGAAAATGGATAAAAAGCCCATAATAGTCTATACTCCATTGTATGGAGCAGCTTTGAAACTAGTTGAGGGCATTTTGAAAAGGTTAGGTTTTGAATATAGTTTAGTTGAAGAACAATCGAAAATCGACCCTTCCTTTTCAACCCTAAAGGTTCCTAATCCTGAAGAAAAAGAAGCATTTGAATTGGCTTTGAAGAAAGCAAAAGAAATAGATGCTGATCTTGTTTTGGCAACAGATCCAGATGGTGATAGAATAGGTGTGTTTGAAAAGTACAAAGGCGATTATGTATCTTTTACTGGAAATCAAGTTGGAGTGATGTTGTCTCATTATTTATTGAGTAAATTCAGTGAATTTTCTTCCTTGAAACCTGACGATTATATTGTTAAGACAATAGTTACTACAGATATGGTTAAACCCATTGCTGAAGAGTTCAATGTAATAATCGAAGAAACATTAACAGGATTCAAATATATAGGAGAAAAAATTGAAAATTATATGAACAGTGGAAGGAAATTTATATTTGGATTTGAGGAAAGTTATGGATATTTAGCGAATGATCATGTAAGGGATAAAGATGCCGTAATTGCTGCGGCATTAATTTCTGTTATGAGTTCAGAAATGCTCTCCAAGATGAAAACACTCACTGAATATTTGAAGGATCTGAAAGAAAGATACGGCCACTATGATGAAAAGCTTCTTTCATTCACTTTTGAAGGGTTTGAAGGAACTCAAAAAATCAGAAGAATAATGAACAAAATGAGAAAAACCCCTCCTATAAAAGTTGGTGATTTTACTTTGAAGGAAACTTTAGATTATCTTAACGGGATAGAAGGATTTCCAAGATCTGATGTAGTAGAATTGAGATATTCAAACATTAAAATAATAGCAAGACCTTCAGGAACAGAACCAAAAATAAAATTTTATATCATGGTAAAAGGTTCTTCAGAAAACGAATCCAGTAAATTAATAAAGGATGCTGAACAGGCAGTTTCAGAAATTGTAAATGTTTGATAATATTTCAAATAAAGGTGAGTGAAAATGCAGTTTCATAACGTTTTGTTTTCAGATAAAGGTAATTTTGTAGAAATTAAAGATATCTCTTACTTGGATAGCAGTACTATAAAAATTAACAGCACACTTCCACCTTCAATTTTGAGTAAAAGTACTGATCATTTCGTTGGTTATTTTTTGGTAGAAGAAGATAATAACGATTTATCTGGTATAAGAAGATATTTAAATATAAGCGAACGAAAAGGGAAATACCTTAAGTTGAATTATTGTGATGAGATTTCCAATAACGTTAGAGAAATTCATGGTGATTATGTTGATCTAGTTTCTAAATATGTTGGTTTAAGGAGGGTAATTTCTTCTTTCAACGATTTGATTTTAGAAAACGATATAAATAATAATTTTAGTTCCTGGCTCGAAAAGACAGTGGAAAATGTCCCTTTTGATATTAAAGGATTGATAGCCCAAAGGACTACAAAACTTGTTAATTTGTATTTGATAAAAATCTATGAAGGAATTTATAAAAAAAACATAGATCTATTAAAAAAATATGAATCTGAAATAGTATTCAAAATTTTAGAGGCACCATTACTGCAGAAGACGTATTAGGAGGAATTTTCGTGAAATGGGTCGCAGCAAAGGTGATGTATGATGGTACAAACTTTTTTGGTTATCAAAGTCAGCCAGCCTTTCGTACCGTCCAAGATGAGTTTGAAAAATCGTTAAAGATTATTTTTAAAAAAGAAACTCCATCTTATGCGTGTGGAAGAACAGATACGGGGGTACATGCTACGGGTCAAGTTGTTTCTTTTAAAGTAGAAAATGAAAATATGACTGAAAAAAATATTAAAGATGCTTTAAATGCTATTTTACCGGAAGATATATATGTAAAAGAAGTAAAAGAAGTAAAAGAAGGGTTTAATCCAAGGGCTGAAGCAAAAAAAAGAATATATCACTATTTTATTTATATAAATGAAGATCCCAATATATTTTTAAGAAACAGGGTTTGGTGGGTCCCACTCACGTTAAATTTAGAAAAGATGAGGCAAGCAGCGAAATATTTTGAAGGAGAACATGACTTTACAAGCTTTAAAACGGGTAACGATGAAAGGAATCCCATAAGAACAATTTATAGGGTGAGAATAATACAGTTACGAAAAGATCTAATTTTAATAAGAGTTGAGGGTAAGTCTTTTTTAAAAAGAATGGTTAGAAATATAGTTGGCGCATTGGTAAAGGTAGGTACAGATGTATGGGAAGTAGAAAAAATAGAAGAAATTTTAGAAGCAAAGAAAAGAGCTTCGGCTCCTGCATCAGCACCCCCACAAGGGTTGTATTTTTACTCTGCTTTATTTTGATTAGTAATTTAACCTTAGCAAAAGTGGAAATTGGATTAGTGTACAATGGGCCCTCTAAATATTTCTCTGAGGTTTTATTGAATCTTTACAAATATGCTGATATCTCCATTCCGCCTGGTGAAAACTCTCAAATTATGAAAATAGATTATATTAACGATCTATTCTATATAAATTATAGCAATAAAACCCTTTCAACATCGTTGGAAAAGTTGGATAGTGTGTTTCATGAAATACTTAATGAACTTCCTAGAAGCGTTTTTGTTATAGCAGAAAACTCTCATATTGTTACAGATAATGGAACCAAAACATCTGCATTTCTAAGTTGGGATAAAAATATGAATATAGTTCTAGATGTCAATGGTTTTATTTTTGAGCATCAATTTTCTCCTCCTATTGGTGAAGTAATTACGAGAGTACCTTCAAAATGGATAGAACTAGAGATTACAGGATACAGCAAAGAAGTTACTTTAAACAATCTCAAAATTAAGACCCCAATTACTATCCAGGTACCACCTTCAAAAATTACATTAACGGATGGATTGAAAAAAACAGAAATAGACTTAACTAATTATGAAGGTGAAAAGTATACATTGGATCTGAAAAAACAACAGATATATGAAAAAGTTGAAACTAAGATAGATAAAGTATTTGAAATTGAAAGCGGAGTTTTCTTTTACGGAGAGCCATTATCCGTTTGGTTGCCAAAAAAAGGAGAACCTGTCGTTACGAAGTCCCGATTTTATTGTGATTATGGTGATATCGAAGAGAAAAGTAAGACATTCCATATCGACGGAGAAATCGTTTTTGCTTACGAAAAAGATAATACGGTTTACTTGATTTCTAGTTCAGGTCAATTTGTCACTTTGGGTAAAAAAAATATAAATCGAGACTTTGAAAGATCTCCTTTATCTATCTTGGTTACAGATGAATACATTCAGTTAAAAACCTTCAAATTAGAAAGTTATAGGATTGAATTTGCTGGAGGGATATTTAAAGAAGGAAATGTATACAATATGTTTTTAGATTTACCTTCTTACGAACCTCAACAGAACTACGATTTTGGAAATTTCAACGTTGAAATTGCAAAAAATGAGGTTGTAATCTATACTAATGAGAATTAAGAGCTAACTAACTGGGAAAATTTAATATGAAATTCTCAATGCTTCCTTTGTAAACAATCTCACCTTTATTCAAAAAAACAATTTTTTCAGCGATATCAGAAAACAAAGAGAGATTTCTTGTGGAAATAATCAATGACCGATCCTCTTTTATATCAAAAAGAAAATCTTTAATATCTTTGTGCATGAAATCGTCCAAATGGTCTAGAATAGAATCAAATATAAACACTTGTGGATTTCTAGCTAAACTTAGAAAAATTATAAAAGAAATCTTATCTCCAATGGTCCAGTTATCAAAATCCTCATAACTTTTTAAGGACGAATGATTAGAAAAAATATGTGCAATATTGAGTTTTTCAAGAAGCAAGAATTGTTCTTGAGATATTTCAGAAGGCTTTATTCCTAAAGCAAGGTTAAAAACTTCACTTAAAGTTAAAAAATTGATATTTTCTACAAAAGTAGGCTCTGAATAAGCGATCTCGGATCGCAAATATCTTTTTTCTATACTATTAATATCCTCATCTAAAAATAAAATTTGTCCGGAGGTTTTAATACCTTTGAAGAGTTCTTCATTCAACGCAACAATAGACCTTGCTAACAAAGATTTCCCAGCATTTCTAGGTCCATAAATTAAAAGGATTTCATTTTTTGATATTTCTAAATTAATGTTATTCAATAGTTTTTGATTGTTGATATATACTGATAGATCTTTAATTTCGATTATAATATCTTTTTCCATTCTAACGTTTTGTACTTTTCTTATTATTAAAAAAATAGTCTTCTTTCGCTAACGCTAACTTTCTAATACTTTCCTCGTCGTTAGCATTTTTTAGAGATCTAATAAAATCAATTTGAGAAGAGTATTTGAATTTGAGATAATCATCTTCACGGTAAACACTTTGATTTTCCTTGTACATACTATTTCGCCGCCTTTCTTCTCTTAACCTTTAAATTGGTGGCTTACAAATATTATAATACTCTCTTCTTTATACAAAAAAGCTAAATTTCATTACAGTTCTTTTATAAAACCGTGAAAAATCAAGTGTTTAAGGAAAAAAGAAAGGCTCCCTAAACTAAAATCAGGAGCCTCAATAAAAATTGTTTATAATGAAAGAGGTTCTAAAGTTCTATTTAAGGATCCGTGGAGAAAAGATATTAGCACCCCGTAATTAACGACAGGAACTCCCAACCTATTGATTGAATTTATTCTTCTTAGCATCATTCTTCTTGTAAGAGTACATCCACCACAATGTACGACTAATTTTACGTTCTTTACATCTTCTATGTCGGGGAATTCTTTACCTGCAATAAACTTAAAATTCAAAGATTTTTCGGTATATTTTTCGAGCCATTTTGGAATTTTGACTCTTCCAATATCTTCGTTTAACGGACGATGAGAACAACCTTCCATTATAAGAATGGTATCGCCATTTTCTAAATTATTAATTACGTCTATATCCTTAGTTAAGATACTGATATCCCCTTTATGATGTGCCTCTAATATTGAAAATGTAGTTAAATTTATATCCTCAGGGACTAATTCAGAAACCCTCCCAATTGCTTGAGAATCGGTGATAACCAACTTAGGTTTTTCTTTCAACTTACTAATTATTTCGCTTATTCCTTCAACAGAAGTCACAATTGGAAAAGCCTTTCTATCTATTGCTTCTCTTATAGTTGCTACCTGAGGCATTATCAATCGACCTTTTGGTGCTCCTGTGTCCACCGGGACGACAAGTAAGACGATATCGTTGCTTTTAATAAATTGTGGAAGCAAAGGAATTTCTTCTTCCTTTGGTTTTAACTCAGCCAAAGCTTCTTTTACTCTTTCTATATTGATTTTTTCTTTGCAAGAAACTTCTAAAACAGGTCTTCCAAAAGAATTAATATATAATTGTTTTAAATTAGATACGTTGTTAAGTTGATCTATTTTATTCAATACGATTATGAATGGGATATTCATCTTTTCAAAGAGATCGCAAATAGAGTGTTCAAACCCGTTGGGTTCAGAATCAACTACTAAAACTCCAATATCAGCTTTGTAAAAAGCTCTTTTAGCCCTTTCAATTCTTTTTTCCCCAAGTTCACCCTCATCGTCAATACCCGGGGTATCAATTAAAGTAACGGGGCCTATAGGTTGTAATTCCATACTTTTATATACTGGATCGGTAGTTGTCCCAGCAACGTTAGAAACAAGAGCTATTTCTTGATTAACTATTGCGTTTATCAAAGAGGATTTTCCAACGTTTCTTCTTCCAGCGATAGCTATGTAAGTTCTATAACCTGATGTTGCTGGCATTCTTTCTATCCTCCATTCGTTTTTGGGTTATTTTGGAAGGTGAGAAGCCTAATTGTTTGATTTTTTCATATGTCTCATAAAACTCTACTTTTATCTTATTATCGTAGATGTTGTAATTTTTTCTATACACTTCTGGAGTAATGTTAACCATAATAACGTTGCACCCCGCAAAAAAACCTTGGTATTGCAAATCGGGAGAAATCGTTCCTAATGCAGTAGTAGTAGGCATTTGTGCTCTTGGCACGCAAAATCTTGTGGCACAGTAGGCGTTTAAAGTTAATTCACCACTCCCACGAGGATGATTTTTTAACGGTGTGTTTTCTGTGGGGATAAATGGCCCCATACCTATCATCCTAATATTTTCATTTCTCATAAAAAGAATATCATCAGCTATATCTTCTAATGTTTGTCCAGGTAAACCTATAATATTCCCCGAACCAGTCACGTAACCTAGACTATTCATATACCTTAATAGTTCTATTCTATTATCATAGCTCTTTTCAGGATGGATATTTTTAAAAATATTTTTGTTAATGGTTTCGTGTTTTAGAAGTACCCTTACTGCGCCTGCTTTTCTAAATTTTCTATATGATGAAAAACTTCTTTCACCAATTGATAAAGATACGGGTAAACTTGTGTTTTTTCTTATTTCTCTTATGATGTAGATTAAATCATCATCTGTGTATCTATCGTCTTCACCACTTTGAAGAATAATCGTATCTAAACCAAGTATCGCTGCTTGATTTGCAACTTCTATTATTTCTTTGGGACTCATCCGATACCTTTGTACAGATGGATTTTTAGCTCTCAATCCACAATAGTAACAGTTTTTCTTACAATAATTTGAAAACTCGATAACTCCTTTTATGTTTATATAGTCTCCTGTATACGTTTTTCTGATCAGATTTGCTACATTGAAAAGATCATCTCGATCTTTATCTTCTTTTTTTAAAGACAAGATTTGTATAATGTGTTCTTTTTCTATGGTTTCATTAGATATAAAATAATTCACGATATTTTGAACTTTTTCAGAAAAATTAGAATAATCATCCCATTGAGAGGTGGAATGTGGGGCTTTGCTCTGTAATCTTTTTAAAATTTCTTCGTTTTGTAATTTCATATAATACATCCCTTTGCATTAAAAGTATAGATCTCTTCTTCCGGCCTTAACAAGATCCATTCTTTCTAATAATTTCTCTTTTAAAGGACCTTCTTTCATAACCTTTAACTCTTCTTCGATCCTCTTTTCGATAGATATCCTAGTATTTTCTGGGGCATAATCCTGGGCATACTCTAAAAGAGTTAAAATGGCGTTGGGAGTGCAAAACCTCTTCACAAATCCAGGTATTGCGAACTCCATGAAGTGCTCGCCAGTTCTCCCCATACGATAGCATGCGGTACAAAATGAAGGAAGATAACCTTCGATTGCTAATTCGTTTATTACAGCGTCTAAACTCCTTTGGTCACCCAAGGTGAATTGACTTTTCTTATAAGCTTGTTGATCTTCTGTTGAATATGCTCCAATTCCAATATTAGAACCAGCATCGATTTGTGAAACTCCTAACTTTAAAACTTCGTTTCTTATATGGGAAGGTTCTCTGGCAGTTAAAATTAATCCCGTGTAGGGTACAGCTAATCTTAAAATTGCCACTATCTTTTTGAACTCATTATCATTCACAAGGTATGGAGGTTGCTCAGATAAAGGGGTGTTTAGAGCTGGTTCTATTCGTGGAAATGAGATTGTATGAGGACCAAATCCAAAGCGTTCTTCAAGATGTATTGTATGGTATAAAAGGCCCATGACCTCGAATTTATAATCGTAAAGTCCAAATAAAGCACCGATCCCAACATCGTCAATCCCAGCAACTACAGCTCTGTCTAATCCATATAACCTCCATATATAACTAGATTTAGGCCCTTTTGGATGAACTTTCTTGTAAGTATCAAAATGATAAGTTTCTTGAAAAATTTGAAATGTTCCTATTCCAACTTCTTTTATTTTTTTGTAATCATTAATTGTCTGTGGAGCAGCATTTATATTAACCCTTCTGATTTCTCCATTTCTATTTTTTGTTTTGTATACCGTTTCAACGGTTTTGGCTATGAAATCTGCATCGTAATCAGGATGTTCGCCATAAACTAATATTAATCTTTTATGGCCTTTGTCTTCAAGCACTTTCACCTCTTTCTCTAATTGTTCAAAACTAAGAGAGTTTCTATAAATTTCCGTGTTGCTTGATCTAAAACCACAGTACTCACAATTGTTTATACATTTGTTTCCAATATAAAGAGGAGCAAAAAAGACAATTCTATTCCCATATACATTTCTTTTTAATGTTCTTGCTCCTTCAAAAATCTCTTCTAACGTATCATCATCTTCAACGTTTAAAAGTGTTGCTACTTCGTCTGGATTCAACCTTTCTTTTGATAAAGATTTTTGAATAATATCTCTGACTTTTAATTTACTTGGGGATTTTGTTTCTTCCAAAAGGTTAAATATTTCATCTTCTTTTATGAATGGTTTTTGATTCTCTTTATCTCTTATCCAAAACACTTAATTATCCTCCTCAATTTTTTAGATTTAGTGTCTTTAAAAACTTTGAAAGCAGATTTAAAAATACTTATCACCCTGTAACCCATTTAAAAACAAAATCTTATTTTTGAAAATCTTTATATTTCTAAAGTGTCGACTTTAGTATATATGGAATTTAAATATTCTAAAACTCGTTTGATCGCCACTGTGTCCATCATCCTGCATAGAAAAAAAGGGGTAGCAGTACCGTGACTGCTCCCCACCCCTGTATATTGTATATAGTATGTATGTGAAATATTTAGCTTACATCCTAAAAAATGGTGGAGACGGCGGGAATCGAACCCGCGTCCGAAAATAGGTGAAGTCGGCTTCTCCGAGCGCAGTCCGCAATCAGTTTTCGGAAATTGTGACTTTGCGGACCGAGTCACAACTTCCTATTACCCATTGATACTTCTAAAATCCGGGTAAGAGATTTTAGAAGTGGAACCTTTTTCTGACGCCTCATTCCTCAAGTAAGGTTCCAAGAAAACTTGAGGAGAGACGAGCCGCCGTCTACGCAGCAGCTAATGCTAATTCTGGTTCTTCGGCATTTCAAATTTTTTCGTTTTTTACGAGGTTTCAGGCTCCTCGACTCGCTTCCCGACTTCAACCTATTCCCGTCGAACCCAATCGTCCCCATACTTTATTCCTTGACCCCGTTCGGGGGGAATTCTTTTTACTGGGATACGTTTATATTATATCAAATTTTCAGTTAAAAATCAAGAACCCTTGAGATGCCATTGCAGTTTTTCAGATATTTCAGGGTCACGTTCTTGTAGGTATGGAACTAAATCAAAGTTCTTAGACAAGATTTTTGTTATAGAATCTAATATAAGTACTTTTAAAGAATTGTTGGTAGTTTTATAATATTTTTCTAAAAGTATATCTAAAGTTTTTCTGCTTGGTAACTCGGTAATGGCCATTACACTTATTTCTTCTATTTCGCCTTCGTCGCTATCGATATAAGTTTTCAATATGTCTAGATAAGATTCATCTTTTGTAATCTTTAATAAATTCTCTAAGATCAAAGGGAAAGCTCTCTCATCGGAAAATTTATTGAACATCATCTTAAGATTTTCCACTATTTCATGACAGTTCAAGTCAGACAAAAGTTCAGCCAGATACAACAAAACTGTATCGTCTTGAAGGTTGAGATTGAACCTCCTTTTGAATTCTTGTAATAGGTATTCTTTTCCTTCCGGTGCCATAACACTCAATGCATCTCTTGCTAATTCTCGAACTTCGTAATCTTCGTCATCTAATAGCTCTATTAAATTAGGTATAGCTTGAAGCCCTTTTTCATCTACTATCTTTTTTATCAGATCTTCACGACTGTACATCTTTTGCACATCCTTTTCAATAAACAATGTTTCCGTACATTTCTTTTATTTCTTCTAATCTTTCATTTTCAGATAATTTTACAATCGTTGAAGTAGTATCTTCGTTCAACGTTTTTACAATTTTAAAATGTTCAGTGGCAAAATTTGCAACTTGCGGCATATGAGTAATTACAATAATTTGTTTGTCTTTTGATAATTCATTGAGCTTATTTCCTACAACATCAGCCATTCTTGGGCCAACTCCGGAATCGATCTCATCAAAAACCATCGTATCTATTGCATGATGTTTTCCCAGCACAACCTCAACGGCTAATATTATTCTAGATAATTCACCACCGGAAGCTATTTCGGCTAAAGGCATAAAATCACTTTTTGGATTTGTTTTTAATAAGAAAGTAATCTTATGTGCGGCATCTTTTCTTGGCTCTTTTAGCTTCTCTATCTTCCAATCTATCTTACTGTTCTCCATATTTAAATCCTTGAGATTATTTTCAATGTGTAATTTTAAATCTTTTAGAAAGGGATTAACCTTCTCTATTATTTTATCACTGAGGCCCAATAATTCGTCTCTTAATTTATACAACCTTGGTTCCAATTCATGAAAATCGTTTTTGATTTCTTCTAACTCACTTTTTTGAATTTTGAACTTGTTAAGATTTTCTAAAACATCATCAAGGGATGGACCATATTTTCTTTTCAGCTCGATGATTTTGTTCAGTCTGATGCTAACTCTTTCCAATTCTTCTGGATCGCTGTCTAATTCAGATAATTTATTTTCTAAAAGTGTGTATAATTCATCTATCTGTTCTTGGATAGTTAAAGCAAAAGAATGTTCTTCCTTGAATCCAAAATCGTCTAACTTGGACAAATTGTAAATTATATAACCAATTTCCTCATCAATACTTTGTTCATCTCTATCTTTTAGTATGTTTAAAGACTCTATCAATCGTTCTCTGATTTCTTCTATATTGTTTAGAGTTTTGAAGCGATCCGAAAGTTCATCATCTTCATTAGGTTGAAGGTTCGCTTCTTCTATTTCCTGGATCTGGTAGTTTAAAATATCTATATTTCTAAAGATTTCAGTTTTATTGGTTGGAAGGTTTTCTAACTTTCTTTTCAAGTTCAAGTATTCTTGGTATCCTATATCGTAATCAGAAAAATACTCGGGGAATTTATCTCTCAAAATCTTAAAGATCAAAGAGTTCTGATAATTCTCGTCTCTCAAAGCAATGTTAGATTCTTGAGAATGTATTTCTAACAGATACTTCGAAATGTCTTGAACGAAGTTTTTAGGAACTATTGTATCGTTAATTCTGAAAAGAGTCTTTTTAGGGGTGAAATTTACAGATAAAATCAAATCATCACCATCAAAAGGGACATGTTCCCTCAACATATCTTTTATAAACTCATTAACAGTAAAATAAGCTGAGACAGAACCTTCAGAGTTCTTCAGATTTTGAGGAATGTTTCCAATTAAAAAAAGATTTAAAGCATTTAGAAACATTGATTTTCCTGTTCCTGACTCACCAGTGATAACGCAGAAATTATCATTAAAATCCACGTTAGCGCTTTTAAAAAGACCAAAATTTTTTATAGACAAAGAAAGCAGCATTCACCACACCAACCTTAAAATGGGCACTCTTTTCTTCTATCATCAAAATTATACCATAATTTTAATTTTTTTTATTTCTCAAATAATCAATTATAATTTCTTTAGCGTCTAAAGAAGGCACTTTTTCTATGCTTTCTTTGGGAAGTTTGATTCCTTCCTCAATAACCTCTAAATATCCTCTAGCAGTGCTTTTCCAAGTATAATTTTCTAAAACTCTTTTTTTGACCTTTTTTGAATAATAATCATAATTATTCAAACCTTTTATTAGACCGTCAAGGATATCTTCCGTGTCTTCAGGATCAATTAACACACCTGACCCATCTGAAAATATTTCACTTGGACCACCGTTCTTTGTTGCAACAATAGCAAGGCCACAAGCGCCTGCTTCTATAGGTGCTAAACCAAAGGGTTCATAAAAAGAAGGCAAAACAAAGACCGATTTCAATTTTGAAAAAAATTTGTAAGCTGTAGCTAACGCTTTTTGAGACTTTAAATCAAAAAAATATACCTTATCTTTTATATCTGCTTTTTCAATTTCTTCCAAAATCGGGGATAAAATAGATCTTTCTTTTTCCGACAATTTGTGTATATCAGTGAAAGGATCAGGAATGCCTCTTAAAAATATACCTAGATTTGCGGTATCTTGAAGAACCTTTGAATTTGCGTAAGCTTTCACAACAGAAAGGTGGTTCTTTTTAACATCTAAACGGCTGGAAAGGATGATAAAAGGTTTTTGCTGCTTGTTTAATTTTTTTTCAATTTGAGCAACAGTCTCTTGATCGAGATCAGTCAAATCATCGTTAAATATCTCAGTGTTAACTCCTGGAGGAATCACTTTGTATTTACGGTCGTTTTCAACTTCAGAAACATCGGCATACAAAGGATGAGAATACTGCTCGTATCTTTCCATTGAGGTAGAGACAATAATTTTCGAAGCATACTTCATGGACAACCTTTCAGCCATTATTCTTTGCGAAAAATGATACTCTTTATCGAGATCTTCGAAATTCTCATGAAAAACGTTCAATTTATCCATTTTTTGGGCACCTAAAGAATGCCCCGTAAACGAAAAATTCAAACCCAACTTTGATTTTAAAAGAACTCCAGAATAACCTCCATCTGCGTAATGAGTGGTTATGAAATCTATCTTTTGGTCTTTATAAAATGAAATAATATTATCAACGTATTCATTTAAATAAGGCCATAATTGTTCTTTATTTAAAAATTTTTCGCCACCAAAAGGTATTCTCACAATAGTTGGATTTTTATTTGTATCGAAATAATCCAATTTTTTAGAAAACTCTGGCCAGTCAGGATCAATTATCTGTCTAGTAACTATATCCACAGAAACGTTAAAATTAGCCAGTTCTTTTGATACTTCTTTAACGTAGATCAATTGACCTCCAAAATCCGGATGCTCAGTTAAATGAGAATCATTTTTGTCAAAGTTTCCTTGAGGGTTTAGAAATAGCACCTTCATTTAAGCTACCTCCAATACTCTGTAATTTGTAATACCGTATATTTTATTTTACCATACTTCTAATAAATTTTTTTCAACGGTTTAGAAGCAAAATTCGAAAATATGCTATAATTCTAACGATTTCATTTTGTTTTCCTATGTGTGGGTAGCGGGCAAAAGAACAAAGCTCCTTTATCCAATGGGTGGGCCGCTAGGAAAAAGAACAAAAAACTTTTTCCTTATGCGTGGGGAGCGGGGCGAAGGGTACTGCAGGTTCCTTCCTTAGATGGGCGGGCTGCTGGGCGAAGGGGAG
>NZ_JAHC01000037.1 GCF_002924625.1 Petrotoga sibirica DSM 13575
GGCGAAGGGGAGCTAAAAGTAAATTTTAGAAAGTATTCTTATAATAAAACCTCAAAACTAATTTTCAAAAGTTCACAGGATGGAGGTTTAACAAAATTGAGAAAAAAGCTTACTTTAACAGCATTATTTCTATTTTCTTTTATTTCACTTTTTTCCTACGATCTTTTTTTTTCTGGCGGTGAGTTGGTACACTTTATAAATCAAAAACTAAATATAAGTACTTCCGTAAAAGTAGTATCTTTTAGTATGGATGATACAATTTCTAAAAATATATCAGCTATAAACCATCAAATATTTTTAGAAAAAGATGGCGGATACTCTGGAGATTTAAATTTAAACATCAAATACGATAAAAGCCTTGACGGTTACCTACATCAAAAGTATATGATCTTCGATGACAAAGCGGTATTATTTGGAACGGGGAATTTCACTAGAAGCGGTTTATTATCAGACTTGAACATCTTTATTTACACCGAAGACGAAAAGATTGTAAAAGTTTTTCTTGACGAATATGAGAACTTTCAAAGTGGTTTATTTGGAGATTCCAAAAAAGTAATCAATGAGCGTCTAAATGCCGCCGAATTTGGGAAAGTAAAAATAGTAACCGGACCATCAAAAGAGGTCCTTAACTCAGTTTTAAAAGAGATTAAGAGATCCAAAGTTTCTATAAAGGTTTTCTCGTATTCTTTCACAGATCCCTACTTCGTTCATATATTAGAAAAGGCTTCTTCGAATAACGTAAAGGTTGAAATACTATCCGATGATTGGAATAAAACCTACAGTTCACCATTAAAGTATATGGTAGACATAAAGATAAAATATAGGAATGATATTCATGCAAAATGTATAACAATCGATGATGATACGGTTATTATAGGAAGCTACAATCTTACGTATAGGGCAAGAGAGAAAAACGACGAAATGGTTGTAATAATTAAAAACAAAGGGTTAGCTAACGATATAAATAGAAAATTTGATTTATTATGGCAAGAATGGTAAAATATATTGGTGTGTCTTTTCTTCAATACCTAAAAAGGAGGCCTGTGCTTTTAGATAATAAACTGAAAGCACAAATCAAATATGAAAATAAGAATATCTTTGGCCCAAATGAACTCCACAGTTGGAGATTATCAGGGAAATGTAGAAAAGATAAAAGATTTCATTTCTAAAGCTAACGAAAAAGGTGCAGATCTAATACTCTTTCCAGAATTAACTCTAAATGGTTATCCCCCCGAAGACTTAATCTTAAAAACCCAATTTCTAAGGGATTCCTTGAGAAGTATTGAAGAAATTCAGGATTTTAGCAAATCAAAAGATATAGTAATAATTTTAGGTGCTGTTGATTGGGATGTTGAATCTTACAACACCGCTTTTGTTATTTACAAAGGGGAAATCTACGGTAATTATAAAAAGATGTTCTTACCAAATTACTCAGTTTTTGACGAAAAAAGGTATTTTACTGCCGGTAGAGTACCTTTTTTAATGGAAATTGAACGAATCAAAATAGGAATAACAATCTGTGAAGATCTATGGGTTCCCAATGGGCCAGCTGTTTCCTTGGCACAAAACGGTGCCAATTTGATTCTAAATCTTTCTTCATCTCCTTTTTATAAGGGAAGAAATAAAGTAAGGTTCGAAATGCTCAAAACTCGAGCATCAGAATTATCAAGCTGGATCGCTTATTGCAATAATGTGGGTGGGCAAGATGAGTTAGTTTTTGATGGTGGAAGTGTTGTTATTAACCCATACGGAGAAATAGAATTAAGTGCTCCTTCTTTTGAAGAAGGATTATATTTTATCGACATAGACCCCCTAGAACCCACTAGAGCCAATTTAAGGGAAGGAAAAAGGAAACATTACAATCAAAGTACATATTATGAAAGTGTAAATACCATAAAAATAGCAAAAAAGATCACCGAAAAAACCGCTATAAAAGCTGCCAAAGTTCACTCTTTTGACATATATGAGCAATTATATCTAGCCATAAAAACTGGGATAAAAGATTACGTTTGGAAAAATGGTTTCCAAAAAGTTGTTTTAGGCTTAAGTGGAGGAATAGATTCTTCGCTTGTAGCAGCTATTGCAGCCGATGCTATTGGTCCTGAAAATGTATTAGGATTGATAATGCCCTCTCAATACTCTTCTAAAGGCAGTATCGACGATTCGATAGAACTATCCAAAAATCTGAAAATTAATTACAAAATAATACCTATAAATGATCTATACGAAAAATACATTGAAAATTTAAAAGAAAGCTTTAAAAACACCGATGAAGACAAAACTGAAGAAAATATACAAGCAAGGATAAGGGGAAACTTAGTAATGGCATTTTCGAACAAATTTGGATATTTGGCCTTAGCTTGCGGTAACAAAAGCGAGGCAGCAACAGGATACGCTACCTTGTATGGAGATATGGCTGGAGGATTCTCTCCCATTAAAGACTTATACAAAACTGACCTATACAACGTTGCCAGAAAATACAATGAACTGCACGGAAAAGAAATTATTATAAGGTCTATATTAGAAAAGCCTCCTTCAGCAGAACTTCGACCAAATCAAAAAGATGAAGATACCTTACCCCCATACTCTTTACTAGATGAAATTTTATTCAAATATATAGACAGAGAAATGTCTTATGATGAATTACTCCAAGAAGGATACGATGAAGGGCTATTGAAAAATGTAATAAATATGGTCAATAAAAACGAGTACAAAAGAAGGCAATCTGCTCCAGGTATAAAACTAACTGAAAGAAGTTTTGGAAAAGACAGAAGGATGCCAATAACCAACAAATATATACCCTGGTAGTTTAGGAACCGCAGGTTCCTTCCATAAAAGGTGGAAACTAGGTAAAGCTGACTCCTTTTCCTTATGGGCGGGCTGCGGGGCGAAGGGGCGCAAATAAAGAATAAGCGCAGCTTACAAAAAAACGATGCTAACAATTAACTAAAAAATGCTCTACTTTTAAAAGGGTCACAGGGCGGAGCCCTTTTGCTGATTTGTGCAAAAAGCTTTTTGCTGATCTTTGCAAAATGGTTTGTTTGCAATGCTTTAGAAATGTTTTCCAAAATCTCGTTTGCGTAGCTTTTGCCGTTTTATGCAAAAAGCTTTTTAATAATGCTTTAGAAGTAACATCCTCATTCTCATTTGCGAAGCAAATGCGTTCGGGGATCTTAAGGGGGAACCCCTTAATGGCCAAGGGTGGGGAGCGGGGGAAAGGGCGCTAAAAAAAGATTAAAACAGGAGAAAAAAAATTATGGAAGAAAAAGAAAAAGACCAATCCAACGACAGCCTAAAAAATTTACTAATTATAATCGGTACTATGGCAGTCATATATTTCGCAACTTTCATACTATGGAATTTGTATGTAGAAAACTTAGAAAGCCATTATTACTATCCATATGTAAAAATCAAAGAAACCGGGTATGAACGGATTAAAAAAATGCCGTTTACTCCAAAAGGCTACAATATAACTATTGAAAATAGTAATATTACCAACACTTACACAGTAAAAACGAAGTTTGGAACATTCAATATTCAAACATTCGATGATAGGTTTTTCTTTTTTGAGAACTCTGATATGATAGTGATCTCTTATCCTTCATACGATTTCAGAGGGCTCGAATATTCTGTAATCCTTAAAAATGGAAATATTTTTAAATTTGTCATAGTACCAAACGAAGAAATTGTGGATGATGTCTTCACCTTTGTTGAAAATCTTATAAAAATAAGAATCTTACAAGTTCCAGAATTAGCAAATTATGATTATATCAAAGAAAGTGAGGACAGTTACACCATTGAAAGTAACGATCAAGAATTTCATTTATCAAAAAAATTGATAAGCACGGTAGGTGAATCTCAAGATTACATTTATTTTATTTCGAAAAAGTATGGACTGTTCAATAAAATATACTACTTAGAAAAATCAACCAATAAATTTGGAGAACTAATAATGATATCGGAATATTAAGAATTTTAGAACAATAATTAGTTTCTGTAAAGATTAAAAATTTTTACGTATAAGATTTTAATTTTAAAGGGGCGTTACCTAATTTTTAAAGATTCTATCAAAAGCTAAATTGGGAGGGTAAAAAATGGATTTTATAAGTAAAATTACCGTCGTTCCAAAAATCCCGGAAAAGATATATGGGATAAAAGAACTCTCTGAAAACATGTGGTGGACTTGGAATTATAAAGCTCAACAATTATTTGAAAACATAGACAAAGAACTTTGGCATTCCACTCAAAGAAATCCTATAACCTTTTTGAAGCGCGTGGAACAAAAAAAGTTAAACAACGCTGCTGAAGATTTAAAATTCAATGAACTCTATCAAGAAGTCATGAAAGAATTCTCTGATTATATGAATGAAAGTAGCAACACATGGTTCAGAAAAACTCACAGTACTTTTAAAGAAGGAGAAATTGCATACTTTTGTATGGAATATGGCCTTCACGAGTCTTTCCCTATGTATTCAGGTGGACTAGGAGTATTGGCTGGTGATCATCTAAAAAGTGCAAGTGATTTAGGGATCCCCCTTATAGCAATAGGCTTACTATATCAAAAGGGTTATTTTATCCAGAAACTTAATTCAGAAGGTTGGCAAGAAAGTATATATTTAGATTATGATTTTTCGGATTTTCCAATAACTCCCGCTAAAGATAACAGCGGAGATGAAATATACGTTGATATAGACCTGTTAGGGAAAAAGCTCTTCGCCAAAGTTTGGCAGGTAAAGGTAGGAAGAGTGAACTTATATCTCCTTGATACCAACCTAATGCAAAATGAACCAGAAGACAGGGAAATAACCTCCACATTGTATGGTGGAGACATAGAAATGCGTATAAAACAAGAAATACTAATAGGAATTGGCGGAGTTAAAGCGGTAAGGAAATTAGGATACAACCCATCTGTTTGGCACATGAATGAAGGTCACGCTGCATTCTTGGGTCTTGAAAGAATACGTGAGCTAGTTCAAGAACACGGCTTAACTTTTGAGGAAGCTATTGAAGCGGTTCGGGCAGGAAATGTTTTTACCACTCACACTCCCGTACCTGCTGGAAACGATGTATTTTCTATTTCCTTAATTGATAAATATTTTGGAGATTTCTGGCCTAAACTAGGGGCTGCGAGGCAGGATTTTCTAAATTTAGGATTAGAAAAGCGACAAAGCTCAGAAGAATTATTTTCGATGACCATTTTAGCCCTAAAACTCTCTGGAAGATCAAATGGGGTTTCAAAGTTACATGGAGAAGTATCAAGGAAATTATGGAACCATGTTTGGCCAGGTATTGAATCCTTGGAAGTACCTATAAACTACGTTACCAATGGTGTTCATATAAACACCTGGTTAAATCCAAAATTGCAAGAATTTTTGAAAGAATACCTAGGAACAGACTGGATGTCAAAGATAGACGATCCTGAACTATGGGAAAAAATCGATAACATCCCAGACACAGAACTATGGAAAACACACCAACAACTAAAAAAAGAATTAATCGAATATATAAGAAATAGCATAAAAGCACAAAGAATGAGACATGGTGAAACAGTTGAGCAACTCGAAGAAGTAAACCAAATAGGAGATGAAAAAGCCTTAACTATAGGTTTTGCTAGAAGATTTGCGACCTATAAAAGAGCAGATTTGATATTCAGCGATGAAGAAAGGCTAAAAAAGATTTTGAACGATCCAGATAAACCAGTACAATTAATATTCGCAGGTAAAGCTCACCCAGCAGATAAACCAGGTCAAGAACTCATAAAAAAGCTATACGAATACTCACGAAAACCAGAATTTCAAAATAAGGTCATAATTCTTGAAAACTACGATATGGACATGGCAAGACACTTAGTCTCAGGGGTGGACATTTGGCTAAACAACCCCAGGCGTCCAAGAGAGGCATCAGGAACATCGGGAGAAAAAGCTGGAATGAACGGTGCTATAAACTTCTCTGTATTAGATGGCTGGTGGGTTGAAGGATACAACGGCAAAAACGGTTGGGCTATAGGAGATAACAGAGACTACGAAGACTTAAAATTACAAGACAAAATAGACAGTGTTTCAATATACAACCAATTGGAAAAGCAAATAGTACCCATGTACTATGAAAAAGAAGAAGATAACATTTCAAAAGAATGGATATCAAGGATGAAAGAATCTATTAAAAGCGTTACATCCTTCTTTAACACCTCAAGAATGCTCAAAGAATATACTCAAAAACTGTATATGCCTGCTCTTGAGCAGTACATACGTTTTTCAAATAATGACTTTAAGTTAGCGAAAGAATTTGCCGGTTGGGTTAAATTATTAAAAGAAAATTGGGATTCTATAAAGATACACGTTAAACTTGACCAGGATCTAACTGGAGTAAAAAATGCAGAAGAAGAAGTGGGAGTAAAAGCAGAAATATACTTACCAGGTATCGGCCCAGACTCAATCTTACCAGAAGTAGTATTCGCTAAGTTAAAAGACGGTAAGATTGTAAATATAAGGCGGTACGACATGAAACTCATTAAAGAAGTACAAAAAGACACATATCAATACTCAGTAAAATTCAAAATAGAAGACAGAGGCGAATATGGAATAAATGTAAGAGTAACACCTAACAATCCCCTTATGCCCCATAAAAACTACTTGATGGGCCTTGTAAAATATCCTCAATAAGATTATGTAAATTTTTTATCTACCCCCTTGATTTCAATATATTGTTAATGTTATGATATAAATATACAATATATAGACTCAAGGGGGTAATTTTAATGCAAGTTATAAATAAATGGATAGAAAAAGAACCATCTCAGAATGCAGTAACTATATTAAGAGACAGGTATTTCTTAAAAGATGGAGAAGGTAATTATTTAGAAAGCACATGGGACGAAGTTGCAAAAAGAATTGCAAGACATGTTGCTGCAGCTGAGGTAAACTATACCAATGATATAGAAGAAATAAAAAATGCAGAAGAGCATTTTTACCAACTAATAAAATCTCGAATTTTCTTACCAAACAGTCCAACCTTATTCAACGCGGGCAAAACAATGGACAGACAGTTATTCAAAAAAGATATAGAAGAAACAACATTAGAAGACTACAAAACGATTTTCGATTCAAGGACAAAGCATAACATGTTATCCGCTTGTTTTGTAATCCCTATGGATGACTCCATGAACGCAATATTTGATGCAGTAAAAAATGCTGCCCTAATAATGAAATATGGTGGAGGAGTAGGATACGACTTCTCTGTTTTACGCCCAAAAGGTTCTTCTATTGCAGGTACAGGAGGAAAATCCTCTGGACCAATTAGCTTCATGCATGTCTTCAACACAGCAGCCTCCACGATAGAACAAGGTGGGGCAAGGCGGGCAGCTCAAATGGCTGTATTAAGGTATGATCATCCCGACGTCTTTGACTTTATCAATTCCAAAAAAGACAACAAAGGTAGTAATGTTTTGAATTATTTCAACATTTCAGTAAACATAGACAATCCAAAAAAATTCAAAAAAATGTTGGAAGAAGATGGGGATTTAACGTTGGAACACCCAACATCATCCATAAAAAAGACTATCAAGGCAAACGATCTAATGAACAAAATGGTCGAAAACGCATGGAAAACGGGAGATCCTGGAATGCTATTTCTGGGTAGGCACAATCAATACTACGCAATGAGTGAGCACACCCCAGTCACCGCCACAAACCCATGTGGAGAAGAACCACTACCACCTTTTGGAAGTTGTAATCTTGGCTCAATAGACGTTGCAAAACTAGTGGAAGACATTGATTTAGGAAATCCCAATTCGGAAGATGCCTCAGAATTCCAAGAAATAGTATATTGGGCTATTAGATTTTTAGATGACGTCATAGAATCAAACATCTACCCACTAAAAGAAATTGAAGAAATATCGAAAAAACAAAGATTTATCGGATTAGGAATAATGGGACTAGCCGATGCATTATACAAAAAAGAGCTACCATACAACTCCGAACAAACCAGAAAGTTCATGGCTAAATTAATTGCTGAATTAGCTTATTTCTCTCATGTTGCAAGTACTGAATTAGCCAAAGAAAGAGGCAATTTCCCAGACTTTCAAAGGTCCAAATATCCCAATGGATTCATACCATTTCCAATGTTGGATGACGAAATAGACGAAGACCTAAAAGTATGGAATCAAAAAATACGCCAGCATTTTCAAGGTGAAGCCACAAAATACAAAAGAAATGTACAAACAAATACCATAGCTCCAACAGGTTCAATATCTAACTTAGCAGACACATCAAGTGGAATCGAGCCAAACTTCTTACTATCCTATGTTAGATACATGACCAACAAAGAAGGAGACAGAGTTCCTCTATCTTATATAAATCCAATATTAATGGAAAAAATAGGTACCAACATGACAGAAGAACTCAAGGCCGAAATCATTGAAAAAGGCAGTATTCAAAATATAGAAAATATACCCGACGAAATCAAAAAAATATTTGTAACCTCAATGGACATACCACCAAAGGATCATTTATTAGCCCAGCATGTAATTCAAAGTTATCTTGACGCATCATGTTCCAAAACTATAAATATGCCTAAATCTTCAACTATAGAAGACGTTAAAGCCATATATCTACAAGCACTAGAATTAAACTTAAAAGGATTAACTATTTACAGAGATGGTAGCCTTGAAACTCAAGTTCTAACCTCCGCTTCCAAAGAAGAAAAACAAACATCTGAAGCACAAGGCAAAAACGTTACATTCTTTGTACTAGACGAAAAACATAAACTAAGGGCAAGACCAAGAAAAGAAACTTTACGAAGCGTCACACGAAAGTTCAAGCACGACACGGGAACGGTATACGTAACAGTTTCTTTTGATGATGCTGGAGAAGCAGTAGAAATCTTTTTATCAGATGGCACAGAAACGGCAGAGGTTATAGGAAGATTATCCTCAATTGCCTTAAGAGCAGGCGTTTCAACAGATGAAATAGTTCAGCAATTAGAAAAAGTCAAAGGATCGTATTGTAAAGAATTAGCGCAAGAAATAAGCAAAGCCCTCAACGATTTCAACCAGTTATGGGGAACTCAAATAGAAGATTATGAAGTAATAAGAACGGGCACACCTAAAACCCGAGAAGAAGTAGAAAAATTTGTCTACGCCAATGACTTAAAATACGACAAAGGATATTATATAGACTCAGAAGGTAACGCATACTGTCCAAGCTGTCTATCTAAAAATACCCTGATAAACGAATCAGGCTGTGTCACCTGTACAACATGTGGATGGTCAAAGTGTTCTTAAATAATATACAATAAGAAACAATACTAGAATTTGGTTTTGAAATAGGTGATATAGCTTTATTAAAAATTGATGGAACAAGCGTTATTGTTCCTTTTGTTACAACTTATGGTTATGTCGACAGAGGCAATCCCATTGTTGCAATAACTTTATAGCCCGCCTTCATGGCGGTTTTTTTGGTTTTATTATTTTTTTTGTTCACAGTTTAGATAAGTTGAACCGACTTAATATAAAATAATGTTAACAAGTTAACCTAATAATAACGTAGAAAAGAAAATGATGAAAAAAACCGTCTGTCGACCTCCAATAGGGTAAAAAACCCGGGGGATCGACAGACAAGCGAAAAAAGTCACAAGCCCTATTACATGCGCTTTTGAATTGAATCTTAACAAATTCTCAAAGTTTTGCTTGACAATCGTAATTTTTTATGATATAGTATTTATAAGTATCTTATGCCTTTTTATCCTACCTATAAGGAATGGAAACTTGTCTTTTAGCCATACAGCTACATTTCCAGTAATTCTTTTTATCCTACCTATGAAGAATGGAAACATTCTATCTTTAAATTTATTATAACTCTTCTCAAAACTTTTTATCCTACCTATGAGGAATGGAAACCTTTTCTAGAATGCTGTCAACAAGTTCAGCCAAGTCGCTTTTTATCCTACCTATAAGGAATGGAGGGTAGGTGGAGGAATGGAAACATCGACGTTTTAACTCACCTCGATATTTGTAGTACGTCTTTTTATCCTACCTATGAGGAATGGAGTGTGGGTGGAGGAATGGAAACGCTGAAGACATAGCAACTGAAGGGCATGAAGAAGTATACTTTTTATCCTACCTATGAGGAATGGAGGTAGGGGAGGGGAATGGAAACGAGATTGCTTCAAAGCTTCGATGCAGTATGTTCTCGCTTTAAAAGGATTTTGATGAATTGAAGGCTGGGAAGGAATGGAAATAATAGAATCTTTAGGCTTCGACATGTTAAACCTTAAATTTTTAACTAAACTTTTATGAATGAAACCCAGTAAAGAAAACATGGCCTGGTAACTTAGGGGGAGATTTTTTAATTTCTTTTGCCCTTAATAATGCAAGATATAGTAAGATTAAAAACGAGCTAGTATTCCAGCTTTATAAACTTCCATAAAATGCTTTCTGATTTTTAAACAAACCTTAATAAAAGAAAGAAATGAAAACTTCTAGCTGAATTCTTTTGAAAACCATTACCTTATAACCTTTTTACTCTACCTATGAGGAATGGAGGGTGGGGTAGAGCAATGGAAACAATTTTATTTCTAAGTTTCCAAGTAGTGTTCTCTAACCTTTAAATCATAATTTTATGAATGAAAGAAAGCAAAAAAATAATCCCTCACATGTGAAGGATTTTTCTTTTTTGTTTTGAAACAATTAAGACCAAGGGGAATGAATTGGTTGAGAAATTTTAAAGGTTGGGGATGAATAAAAATAATGAAAGATAAACAAGATCTTCAAATAGGAGACATTTTAAATTTTTGTTTTAAAGGTGTAATGATTTAGTGAGAATGAAAGCATGGTTTTATCAACTCTTCCGGATCGCCCTTCTAGTGGCTCCCAATTTTTAATCAAACTTTCATGAAAGGAATAAATGATATCTTCCTATGAAATTCTTTTAAATGATCTTTACTTAAAATTTCTTTCATTCTTTTTTTAAGGAATGGCAAAATATATAAACTTTAACATGATGTGCTATAATTTAAATATAAGATAACTTTTCATCTACATATAAGTAAAGGAACCTGTAAAAGCTAGGTTATTAACAAGTAGCGATAATCACACATCATATCGAACATGTATTTAAATTTATTTAACCAAACCCTAAGGAGGCTTCTATATGGATAACAAAGTTATGTTTCCAAAGTTATTCACACCTATCAATATAAATGGTGTGGAAATAAAAAACAGGGTTGTTTTTTTACCTCATGCCACAGTTTACGTGGACCAGGACTATGCTCCTACTGAAAGAGAAATGTATTATTACGAAGAAAGAGCAAAGGGCGGTGCGGGCCTTATAATTGTCCCTAGTAGGATTGTTCATCCTACCGGTGTATTTCCAGGTTTGGGCATAGGATACAACAGGGAAAATATCCCAAAGTTCAAGAAAATAGTCGATGCAGTACATTTTCATGGTGCAAAGACATTTATACAGCTTTCGCATATGGGCAATCAGACAAAGAGTGTAGAGACATTTCATCCTACGTGGGCACCGTCTGCGATACCTGATATGACTGTAGGTGAAATGCCTAAAGAAATGACCTTGGAAGAAATAAAGGAATTAGTGGAGTCATTTGCATTATGTGCTGAAATACTTATGGAAGCAGGTTTTGATGGTGTAGAGATCAAGGTTGCTCATGATGGTATATTAGGGCAATTTGTGTCTCTTCTTAAAAATAAGAGAACAGATGAATATGGAGTCAGCATAGAAAACAGAGGAAGAATAATTGTAGAAATTCTAAGTGCTATTAGGGTGAAAATTGGTCAAATACCGTTGGGCGTAAGGCTTGGTATAAACAGGTATATGCCTGGAGATTATGGTGTAGATGAGGCTGTTGAATATGCAAAGATGTTTACCACTGTTGCAGACTATATAAGCACCGATACAGGTACATGGGAAAGCATAGATATGCTTGTGCCATCCATGAATATCCCTCAAGGGTTCCTTTTGAAAGATGTAGCGAGGATAAAGCAGGCAACAGGTAAAATCGTAATTGGTAATGGCCGAATCGTGTGGCCAGCTACTGCTGAAGGTGCACTGGAAAAGGGCTATTTGGATATGGTAGGTATGGCCAGGGCCCAAATAGCTGACCCTTATTGGGCAAAGAAAGCTGAGGCAGGAAAGCCCTACGAAATAAGAGGTTGCATCGGCTGTAACCAAAAGTGCATGGGTAGATTGTTAGAAAACCTGCCCATAAGCTGTGTCCAAAACCCTACGTCTGGTCATGAAAAGAAATATGGAGAGGATGTCCTTTACAAAAAGACCTCAAAACCAAAAAAGATTGTTGTGGTGGGTGGAGGTCCATCAGGAATGAAGGCAGCAGAAATATATGCCAGAAGAGGCAATCAAGTTGTGTTATTTGAAAAAGATCCCGAGCTTGGAGGAAGGGTTCGCTGGGAAAGAAGAATCCCCGGAAGACGTGGAGTAGCAGGTGTAAGCCGATATCTTATGTATATGTTGGATATACTTGATAATGTTGATGCAAGGTTGAATTCAAAGGCTGATGTCGAAGCGGTATTAAAGGAAAAGCCGGATATAGTAATTATTGCTACAGGTTCGACTCTGATTTCGGCAAATCCCAATTACTACAGCACCATTGAAGCACTTAATGAAAATGTAAAAGGGAATAATATACTTGTTGTCGACAATGACTCAACTACCGAAGGTTCTGGCATTGTAGAACTGTTTGTTAAAGCTAACAAAATAGTTCACTGGTTAACACCGAGTTTTTTCAATGGTCAAAATATCACCCCTCCGATTTTGTTGGATAACTTCAAACGACTCGCTGGAAAGGAAAACCTCATACTTCATCCAATGAAAGTGTTGATGGATTTTAAAGATGGAGAAGCAACTCTACTTAATATATATCTCAACACTGTAGAAAAATTAAATGGAATAGATTCTGTAGTAGTTACAGGAATAAAGGAACCAAATAACAGCCTCTACGATTCTCTTAAAGGAAAGGTACCCGAACTTTATCTCATAGGTGATGCAGCTGCCCCTCGTGATATAGCTTCTGCTCTTGAAGATGCCGTAGGACTCACTGAATTGATAAAGGACGCTTAGTTTTTTCATATTTATCGATTAACACACTATTTATCTTTCTTAAAAAACATATGTTCTAATTAAGTTGAACAATACAAAATCAGCAGAAATATTTTTAGTTTTGTAATCCACTCCATTTTTCTCACCTCCACTAATAATATCTGCAAAAGTTTTTACATTTAAGTAAATTTTATTTTTATTTTTAAATTAGCTTACAATTTAACTGGATCATTTTTTGATCCAGGTGGGTCAAAAAATGGGACAGTTTTGGGTCAAATTTTGACCCAGTAGTGGGTCAATTTTTGGGACAGCCTATAAGGTTTTATATAATATATATAAATATATAAAATATAAAAATAAAAAAATATTTTTAATTCCTATATAGCGAAAATCAAAATTTTATTTTTTACTTTTTGCAGATACTACTTATGGGAAAAGAAACTTTTTAGAAGATGATGCGCGTTCCTGCACTTACTAAATGAAAAGTGTACCAAAAATAAGAGTCTGCTAAACGAAAAGTGTACCACCCTATCACACAAATCCTGTATAATAAATTTGGTCAAAAAAGATTGTACAGGAGGAAAGAAAGGTGATAGAGATGGTACAATACAATTATATAAGATTTTTGTATTTTAACAAACACAAAAGTCAAAGAGCGATAGCAAAAGAAATGGGGATACACAGAGTGACGGTCAAAAGAGCTATCAAGAATCCAGAACAGAAGTATCATATGAACGTTGAGAGGGACAAACCAGTAAATGGTGATTTTGAAAAACGTATCAAACATTTGTTAGAATACAATTCAAACCAACCCAAGAACCAAAAGTTAACCAAAAGACGTATATACGAACTCATCTGTGAAGAAGGATACAAAGGAAGTTATTCCTCCTTCACCTATCAAGCAAGGAAGATAGAAGAGAAACTTGGTATCAATCAAAAAGAAGGTTTTTTGAAATTAGTGCCACTAAGAGGTAGTATGCAGGTAGACTTTGGTGAAGTTTACGTGATGCAAGATAAGATGCCAAGAAAGATACACGTATTCTGTGCGAAGTTATGCTACAGCAAGGTGGAGTTTGTTAAAGCTTATCCAGGAGAGTCTACAGAGTTTTTCTTTGATGGATTAACATCGGCGTTTGATTTTTTTGGTGGAATTCCAAAAAAGATAATCTTTGACAATTTAAAACCTGCGGTGAAGGAAGTACTAAAAGGGAAAGAAAGGATACTACAAGAAGAGTTTGTCAAATTCCAATCCTTCTACTGTTTTGAATCTGAGTTCTGTGGTCCAGCTAAAGGCAATGAAAAAGGGATGGTAGAAAACCTTGTTAAATACGTTGAAAACAACTACTTCTTACCGAGAATTGAGTTCAAAAGTTTTGATATACTCAATTTGGAATTAAAGGAAAAATGTCATCAAAGGCTCAAAAAAGGAAGGTATGAAGGAGAAAGCTGGGAAAAGAGAATCCTTGATGAAGATTTTCTTCCTCTCAAAGAAAGATACGTATTTGCAAGGATAAAGGAAGCAAAGGTAGACACATACCAACTGATTCATTTGGAAAAGAACAGATACTCTGTACCAACAAATTACATTGGTAAAAAGGTTGAAGTTCACATCTACCCATTCAAGGTAAGGGTAATCTACAAAGGAGAAGTTATAGCAGAACACGAAAGGATGTTTGGTAAAAGCAAAGAGAGTTTAAACCCATACCATTTTCTACCTTTACTAAGAAAAAAGGCAAGGGCATACGAACAAGCTAAAGTCATCCAAGATTGGGGATTACCTCAGATATATGAAAAGTACCATAAGATGCTGCAAGCTCATCTTAACTCTGATTCAAAAGGAACAAGGGAATTCATAGACATACTAAAATTAACCCAACAATACACCGTTGAAGTTGTAGCAAAGGTACTAAATGAATTGGATGAAAAGAACCGTTACAGTTACCAAGACGTGTTAAGCGTACTAAGGTATCAAACACAACACAAACCCAAAACAGAACTTCTATCGGAAGAAAAGCTAAAATCCCTTGACGTAGACAAACACACCACCACTTACATGCCTCTAAGTACTTACAATGAACTACTTCGAAAAGTGGGGTGTGAAAATGAAAGATGAACTAAGAGAACAGCTCAAATATTGTCGACTAGCTGGTATATTAGAACGGTATGAGGATACACTACAAGAGGCAAAAAGAAACGAATGGGACAACGAAAAATTTTTTGAAACTTTGATTCAATGTGAAGTCATATCAAGGGGAAACAACAGATTTCAAAGGTTGTTACGCCAAGCGAAGTTTCCTAATCTAAAAACGATAGAC
>NZ_JAHC01000038.1 GCF_002924625.1 Petrotoga sibirica DSM 13575
AATGTGAAGTCATATCAAGGGGAAACAATAGATTTCAAAGGTTATTACACCAAGCAAAGTTCCCTAATCTAAAAACGATAGACCAATTTGATTTCAGTCAAGCACCCTACCTATCAAAGAAGGAAATACTGGAACTCAGTGAATGTAAGTTCATCGAAGAAAAGACAAATCTTTTGTTCTTAGGATCACCAGGTGCGGGAAAAACACACATAAGTATAGCGATAGGGATACAAGCATGTAAGAAAGGGAAAACAGTAAGTTTTTTCACAGCAGCCAATCTTGGGAACCTCTTAGTTGAAATGCAAGAAGAACGACAACTAACAAAGTTCCAAAAAAAGTTGAGCAAAGTAGATTTACTGATAATTGATGAACTAGGATACGTGCAGTTATCCGACCAAGTTACACAACTCATGTTCCAAATATTCTCTGAAAGGTATGAAAAAGGATCTATCTTGGTAAATAGTAACCTTGAATTTGCAGAATGGGCTAAAATATTTCACGATGAAAGGATGACAGCAGCGATTATCGACAGGTTAATCCACAACAGTAAGATAATACTATTCAATGGAGAAAGCTACCGTTACAGGAACCAAAGAAGAGAAATACAGAAAAAGTGATAAATATTCGATTTTTCTCTTTTCATATGAAAAGAGAAAGAAAAGAACTTCTTCTTTCTACATGGTACATAATTAGGTTAGCAGGGTGGTACAGTATTCGGTTAGCCATAGCATTCCTAAGGTCGATTGTTTAAATATTCAAAATATAATTTCCTGTTTTATTTTATTAATATGCTTAATAGAAAAATAATGGTATAATATTGTGAACAAAATTATTTTTTGTCTCAATAAAAAAAGGAGGAGATTTTTATTTCTAATTATCCAAATTTTCATACTGTGGCTATAGATTTTATGAATGATTCTAATTTAGTACATGAGGACCATCTTCACCCTGAAGTTATTTTGTGGGCGAATTTTAGTGAAGAATCGAAAAAAGAATTTTTGGAGAAGATAAAAGAACTTGATGAAGAATTGGCTCAAGATATCAACGATTACCTAACACAGTTCAAAGTTGAAGAGGAAGTCGTTCCTGTTAACTTACCGTTAGATGTCGATACTGAAGAAGAATTTGACAATTTTTTGTACTTCTTGGGTGAATTGACAGAGATCATTGATTTAAAAGCGTATTCAGTGATTACTGAGGTATCGCTAGCCGATGAAGAGAGCGAGAATGCAGATTCTGAAGATCTATACAATTTCCCTGCAATATTCAGCGAGGAAAAGGAAGGTAGCTGCTATTTAACGGTGTTTGATTGGGATTTAAAGGAAATGGAAGAGTATTCTGGTAAGTTTGACAAAAACGAAAAAGAAATAGAAGGGTTGAGATTTCCTTTCTTTCAAAGCTAAACAATGACAAAACCCTCTGTTCCCAAAAAAGAGGGTTTTATACTTGTTAAAATTATAAAGACGTAGAGGGGGCATAATATTGATAAAAGCAATAAACTTAACCAAAAAATTCAAAGATTTCACTGCGGTTGATGAAATCAATTTAAACGTGAATGCAGGAGAAATTTATGGTTTTCTAGGTCCCAATGGTGCAGGGAAAACTACAACGATAAGGATGCTCACAGGTACACTAAAACCAACCTCTGGTCAGATTTTCATCATGGATAAAGATTACAATAATTACGAATTGGAAATAAAAAGAGAAATTGGGGTTGTGCCAGATGAACCAAAAATGTATGAGAATCTCAAAGGCAGTGAGTTCATAGAATTTATAATGAACGTATACAAATTAAATTCAAATGAAATTCACTCGCGATTCAACGAAATATGTGATGCGTTTGGGATAGATTACCTTAACGATTATATAGGGGATTATTCTCATGGTATGAAACAAAAATTAATGGTAGCCTCAGTTTTGATGAGAAAACCAAAGGTTATTTTTTTAGATGAGCCAACCGTAGGTTTGGATGCTCGAGCAGCGGGGATACTAAAAGAACTTTTGCAAAAATACAAAAGCGAAGGCTCTTCGATATTCTTTACGACCCATATTCTAGAAATAGCGGAAAAGATGTGTGACAGAATTGGAATCATAGATCACGGTAGAATCCTTGCTGAAGGTAATATGGAAGAGTTGAGGTCTCTCTCTAAACTCGGAAATAGGAGTTTGGAAGACATTTTCTTGGAATTAACTGGGGGTAGCCAAGTAAAAGAAATAATCGACGAACTTTAGAGGGGAGGTTATGAGGTTACAATGAACGAATTAAAATTATTGTTGAAATACTCCTATAAAAACAAATCTCGTCCGACAAAAAACAGAAAAGGTATAGAAAAAAGATCAGGGATGTTCTCTAATATTATTGGTTATCTGATAGTCCCAATAATTTTTTTAGCTATTATCATTCCAACAATGCTCGCTACCGCAGGTTCTTTTGATCTAAACATCCCGTTGAATCAAATAGGGTTGGATTCTAATTATACTTTTCTAGAACTAATGTTTGCACCCGCCTTTTTAATGGTAAGTGCGATATTTGTTTTGCAATTTTCCCCCTTAATTGTAACTACACTCTTTGATAACGATATGCTTGATACTTTTTTAACAATGCCGATTAAAAGATCAACACTCTTTTTCTCTTCTACTATAGATAGTTTAATTATGTCTGGAATAGGAAGTGGTGCTTTCTTATCAATCGGTGTCTCGTATATGATTTTGAAAAGTTCAAATGTTATTTTATCGATATTGGGGATTATAGGGTTTTTTCTTTTTTTGATCTCTATTTCCATTGTAATTGGATTAATGATGTCTTTTTTTGTTGGTAAAACATCTGCAAAAAGAATTGCGCAATTAACTTATTTCATAGGTATTATCTTTATGGTCTTAATACCTCAATTTCTCCCAATGATGACGACAAACGATCCAGAAAACCTCATTGAAGGAATGGGAAACTCCCTTAAAGCATTTATGAGCCCTTTTTGGCCACATGCTCAATTTATCAATGCGTTAAACGGAAATATCGTTTCTCTTATATTCATCTACGCTGTTTCGATATTGTTCTTTTACTTGGTATACAGGTACGCCAACAATCTTGATTTCTCAACGTCAAGAAAAAAGTCAAAGGTTAAAAAAATTGAAAAATTTAAAACCAAACGTTTGCCTCTTTTTGAAAAAGACAGAAAACTTCTTTTTAGAAATTCCCAATTGATTTTTATGATGATTTATCCACTGGTATTTCCATTCATATTCTTTTTCACAGGTATGCAAGATCTAACTTACTTAGCTTTGTTCTTTATGTTTATTGCAGCAGACTATTCGGCTATGATTTCTGCATATATGTTGACTGAAGAAATAAAAATCTGGCCAGTTCCAAAGTTATTTCCTTTCAAAATAAGAACAATGGTGAACTCAAAAATAATGATTTCTACAGGTCTTTATACAGTTGAGTTTATCGTCCTTACGATAGTTTTCTCACTTCTTCTAAAATTTAGTTTCTTTGATTTGGTACTAATAATTCCTACTGTCATATTATTGTACTATTCATCATTATTAGGAGCAAGAATCTTTCTCAGTGATCCTAAAAGAGACGTATCCCAAATGAACAAGGTGTTCAAAGGGAAAGAAGTGTTGATCATAGAATTGATAACAATGGGGTATGCTATGGCTATTTTTGGCTTACTATTTTTTTATGACTTAATGCTTGTCCAAGGTCCGTTGTGGATATTCAAAAATATTAGCATGCAGCTCACTTCTCTAATAATACTAGGAACTGTGGTAGTGCTATTGTTTGTAATATTATGGTCTATCGGGAAAGAGCAAAGAAAGATAAACCAGTACATAGAAGCAATGGAATAAAATCCAAGTTTTGAATCTGAAAAAAATAGTAATAAATTTTTTAATAATTTAATAAGCCCTCTATGTAAATTACAAGAGGGTTTTTCTTATTTTTAAGAATGTGCTATCATATATTTAAGAAAGATCTTCACTTTAGGGTGGACAGCGCCAGGAAAACTATTAAAATTTAAGAAATTTATAAATATAAATTAGGGGTGAGAATTATGATTGATTATCCGGAGTTTCACCGTTCAATGACTTTTTTGATGAGAGCTGAAGATATATTGATAGATGACGATCATGTTCCAGAAATTAGGTTTCCTATATTTAAATAGTTACTAAATCGATTTTTCTATAGGGTTAGTAAAACATCAAAAATGGGAGGTATATGATTTTGAAAATAAGTATAATAGGAACGGGAAGAGTTGGTTCAAGTACCGCTTTTGCTTTAATAAACGCAGCAGTTGCTGACGAGATCGTTCTTTACGACCTCAACAAAGAAATGGCTGAGGGTGAAGCATTGGATTTATTACATGCAACAACCTTTCACAAAAGAATGATTATAAGAGCAGGGGAGTATAGTGATATAGAAGGAAGCGATATCGTAATAATTACAGCAGGAGCTGCTCAAAAGCCTGGTGAAACGAGATTAGATTTGACCATAAAAAATGCTAAAATAATAAAAGGCATTTCAGAAAACATAAAAAAATATGCTCCAAATACGTTGGTAATAAATATTACGAACCCTGTTGATGTCATGAGCTATGTTGTATGGAAAGTAACAGGTTTTGATCATAATAGGGTAATTGGAACTGGCACAATATTGGACACCGGAAGATTAAGGGCTTTAATAGGAAAAAATTGCGGTGTATCTCCAATGAGTGTACACGCCTATATAATAGGGGAACATGGTGACTCGGAGTTGGCAGCGTGGAGTTCCGCAATGATTGGAGGCGTTCCGATTAAAGGTTTTTGCCGCAATTGCCCGTACAAGAACAGTTGTAATATCGATCTAAATAAGATTTTTGAAGATGTAAAAAATTCTGCCTACAATATAATAAACAAAAAAGGTGCAACTAATTATGGGATAGCTTCGGCAACAACTGCATTAGTAGAATCGATAATAAAGAATGAAGGTAGGGTGTATACACCTTCCGTGCTGCTGGACGATATCTACATAGGATATCCTGCGGTTATAAACAAAGATGGGGTGGAACGAACTATCGATATAACTTTGAATGAGGAAGAAACTGAAAAGTTTGAAAGTTCAAAAAGCATAATAAAAGAGTATCTTGAATCAATCAAAAACTTACTTTAAGGGAGATATCAACTATGAAAAAGGTTGTAAGCATATTTTTATTGTTTACAATGTTTTCTATGACACTCTATTCAATCGAATATGTAACCCTATCAGCAGAATTAAAAGAAAACTTAGGTGGAAGAGTAAATATTCCATTTTTTTACGGTACAAAAGATGCACCTAGTGCCTTTCTTTTAAATAGTTATTTAGCAAAAGATGTTGAAGATTTCTTAAGTCAATATCTCGATGAGCTTAATGGCCTTAGAAACAGTATAGACGAATCTGAGGAACCATACGTTGAAGTAGTTATAGAATCCGAAGTTGGATTTGTTTCGGACAGTTTTGTGAGCTTTTACTCTGACTATTTTTCTTTTGTTTATCATCAGGCTCATCCAATGACTGCAAGAAAAACGTACAATTATGATCTAACTCTCAGTAAATTCCTCAATCTATACGATTTTTTGGGTTTATATAGTGAAGACACAGGCAGATCTTTTAAAATAATCAAAGAAACCATCATCGAAGAAATAAATGCAGACCCTAAAATTTATTTTTATGAAAGTATAGACACAATAGAGCCTGATCGATATTATTATATTACAAATGAAGATCTGGTAATAATCTATCAACTTTACGAAATTGCACCATATTCATCTGGTATAAGAGAGTTCAAAATACCTCTTGTAGAATTGGGAATAGAACTTCAATAAGATATTTATAACTAGTTATTAAGAAAAAAGAAAACATAAGTCTCTTTTTAGATTATATTGAAACAGCGATTGGTGAGCCATGAAATTTTGCATGTATATTTTGGATGGAAAATAGCAAACCATTGGTATGCGAGGGGAAACAAGATATGACAAAAAAGAAAACAGTATTTCTTACAGGTGCTACAGGGGTAATGGGTTCTTGTGGGTTAAAAGAGTTGTTGAAAGAACCTGCAAAATATGATGTAGTTATCTTGGTAAGGCCTTTAGTAAAGGATAAGGAAATGCTTAAACAGTATGTAGTACTAGAAAATTTGAAGATTGTTTGGGGTGATTTGACAAATTACGAAGATGTAAAAGTATGTGTTCAAAGTTCAGACATAGTGTTGCATGTCGGAGCTTTGGTATCTCCCGAGGCTGACTATTACCCTAAACAAACAATGAAGGTTAACTATGGTTCGACGGTTAATATCATCCGTGCCATAAAAGAAAGTCCTAATAGAAATAAGATAAAGCTTGTATATATTGGAACCGTTGCTGAATATGGCGATAGAATGCCTCCTATCCACTGGATTCATAGCGGTGATCCCATAAAGCCGAGTATTCATGATTATTATGCTGTTTCAAAAGTGGCAGCGGAAAGAGCTGTGATCGAATCCGGGTTGAAGTATTGGGTTTCTTTGAGGCAAACGGGAATTTTCTCATCCCATATGATCGAAATTAAGGATGGTATCATATTTCATAATCCTTTAAACAATGTGCTGGAATATGTTAGTGATCATGACTCTGGTGTTCTTCTAAAAAATGTTTGTGAGGATTTACCAGACAATTTTTGGGGGCATATTTATAATATAAGTGGTGGTGAGTGTTGTAGACTCAGTACTTACCAGATGTTTAAAAAAATGTTCGAGATGATGGGTATAACTAAACTTGAGTATGTGATTGATGCTAATTGGTTTGCAATTCGGAATTTCCACGGAGGTTATTTTCTAGATTCTGATAAGTTGGAGGAATACCTGAATTTCAGGAGCCAAGGTTCCGAATACTTTTTTGATCTTTATCGAAGGGAAAACGTAAGAGCCATAAAAGTCGCAAAAATCATCACGAAATTTCCAGGTGGTCAGAAACTCATAGGTAGAATCATAAGAAAGAAGTTTGAGAAAATAGTGAGAACAGACCATGGGCCGTTGAATTGGGTGGAAAACAATAGACTCGAGTATATTGAGCCGTTTTTCATTTCAAAGGAGCATAGAGAGGCAATATCTCCAAGCATAAAAGACTTTAAACCTTATACAGATTATGATAGAGTGGTACACATAGACCATGGCTATGATGAAACAAAACCTGAAAGCAGTCTGGATATCACTGATATAAAAAAGGCAGCTCGGTTTCGAGGCGGTGAATGTTTGTCTCAGCATATGACTAAAGGAGACATGCAAACAAAGCTTTTATTTAAATGTGCTTTTGGTCATGTATTTGAGGCAAGCCCAAAGCTTGTCTTGGAAGGAGGACATTGGTGTCTTCAGTGTGAGCGAGAGAGTTGGAACTATCACGAACTCGCCAAAAGAAGTCACTTTTTTGCTCAAGTATGGTATCCTCTGCACAGCAAGGATGAACCAAGTAGAATGTATCCGAAGATGGTGAATGAACTAGGTTGTGAGTGATACTTAAAAATAATTTGGAAAAGTCGTCTGACTGACTATAAAACAGTAGATATTATTGTTAAAAAAGAAGCTTTTTTAGTGAGAACATATTATTGGTATTGAATGAAGTGCCTTTTGGGAATTATAAATATATGAGCTCAAAAATAATTATAAACACTTTAGAAATAAAAAGATTTTCAAAAATAAGATTCTGATTTTAAAAGGGTTACAGGGCGGAGCCCTCCACCACCCATCTGGTTGGGTTGCTGGGCGAAGGGGAGCTAAATCAGAATGTATGCAACTTAAAATGATGGAGGTATTTTAAAAATTTTTCGATTCTAGAAATATCGATTAAAGAAGGTTTCAGAGTTTCCAAAGATAGTAAAAATAATTAATGGAGGAGGTATAACGATATGGATTTAATAGAAGTAATCAAGCAAAGAAGAAGCATCAGAAAGTTCAAGCAAGATCCGATTGAAGAAGAAATATTGAAAGAGTTAGTAGATTGTGCAAGGTTAGCCCCTTGTGCTTCGAATAAACAACCTTTAGAGTTTATAATTGTAAAAGATAAAGAAACTTGCGACAAAGTCTTTGAAAGTTTAGGTTGGGCTGGCTACATAACCCCAAAAGGAACGCCTAAAGAAGGAGAAAAACCAACCGCATATATTATTATTTTAATCAACAAACAAAGAGCGACCAAGTGGATTGGTCACGATGTAGGAGCAGCGTTTGAAAATATTTTATTAGCTGCGTGGTCAAAAGGAATAGGCGGATGCCCCATTGTTTCTATAAACAGGGAAAATTTAAGAGAAATTCTAAAAGTACCACAAGACTATGAAATTAACACGGTAGTTGCTTTAGGTTATAAAGGGCATGAGTCTTTTGCAGAGGATAACGATGAGAGGGTTGAATATTACATAGATGAGAAAGGTAATTTCCATGTTCCAAAACGGCCTCTTGAAAAGGTTATTCATTTTGATAAATTTTGATTATAATTATTTGTGAGGAACACAGGAGGACAACAAATGGCTCAAAATAACCTTGATACCAAAACTTTAGAAAACTGGCTTTGGGAAGCGGCGTGTAAAATAAGAGGACCTATAGATGCTCCCAAATACAAGGATTATATCTTACCTTTGATATTTTTAAAAAGACTTTCTGACGTGTTCGAAGACGAATTGAACGAGTTGTCAGAAAAATTTGGTTCATTTGAAACAGCCGAAGATTTTATAAAAAGTGATCACCAATTAGTTCGTTTTTATTTGCCACCAGAAGCGAGATGGTCTGAAGTTGCTAAAAAAACTACAAATGTCGGAGAATATTTAACTGACGCCGTAAGAACAATTGCAAGATACAATCCCAAACTTCAAGGTGTAATAGATATTGTGGATTTCAATGCAACTGCAGGTGGTCAAAGAATCATAAGTGATGATGTGTTGGTAGCATTAATTGATGTTTTAGGAAGACATCGCCTTGGTCTGAAAGATGTTGATCCAGATATTTTAGGTCGCGCATACGAATATTTATTGAGAAAATTTGCCGAAGGTTCTGGGCAAAGTGCGGGTGAGTTTTACACTCCTGGTGAGGTAGCAATTTTGATGTCAAAGATCTTAGACCCAAAACCTGGAGACGAGGTCTATGATCCTTGTTGTGGATCTGGGGGCTTGTTGATTAAAACTCATCTGAGATTTAAAGAAAAATATGGAGATGATAGAACTAAATATTCACTTAAATTCTATGGGCAAGAAATCTTGCATTCAACGTATGCTATGGCAAAAATGAATATCTTTATACACGTCATGGAAGCACAAATTGCCCTTGGCGACACAATGAATAGACCGGCATTTTTAACCGATGAAGGATCACTCAAGAAATTCGATTTAGTAACTGCAAATCCCATGTGGAATCAAACATTTGCACAATCTGTTTATGAAAACGATCCTTACAATAGATTTGTTTTTGGATACCCTCCATCAAACAGCGCAGACTGGGGATGGATTCAGCATATGTTTGCTTCATTGAAAAATGATGGGAAGATGGCTTTAGTAATTGATACAGGTGCTGTATCAAGGGGTAGTGGAAATGTTGGAAAAAATAGAGAAAGAGATATAAGAAAAGAATTTGTTGAAAAAGATCTTGTAGAATCAGTTTTATTACTTCCGGAGAATTTATTCTATAACACTTCAGCACCAGGGGTTATCATAGTGATTAATAAGTCAAAACCAGCACAAAGGCAAGACCAGATACTTCTCATAAACGCATCAAAGCTCTATGAAAAAGGAAGACCTAAGAACTTCTTGCCTGATGAGAGTGTTGAAAGGATAGCAGAGATCTATCTCAATTGGAAGGAAGAAGAGGGAATAAGTAAAATAATCAGTAAAGAAGAAGCTGCGAAAAATGATTATAATTTAAGTCCATCCCGTTATGTTGCTCAAAATGGTGAAGACGAAACACTGCCTTTGGAGGATGCTGTTGTGCAGTTAAAAGAGGCAGAAGAAGAAAGAAAAGAAGCCGATGAAAAATTAGAGATTATTTTAAAAGAGATGGGACTATGGAACTAGATCTTAACCAGAAAGAAGAATACAAAGAGACAGAACTCGGCTTGCTACCAAAAGATTGGGAAGTTGTAAGGTTGGGGGATGTTGGAAATATAATAACTGGAAATACACCTTCTAAAAAAGTTAAAGAATATTGGGAGCACGGTGAGCTTGATTTTATTAAACCCCCAGACTTACAAAATAGAGTAATTTCAACATTTTCTGAAAAAATTTCAAATAAAGCAATTGACAAAGCAAGAACTGTTAAAGAAGGATCGATTCTAGTTTCTTGCATAGGTATTATTGGAAGAGTGGGGTTTGCATCCCACAGAGTTGCATTTAACCAACAAATAAATGCAATAGAACCAAATAATAATATATATCCATGGTTTTTATTCTATACATTACAAACGCAGCAAAGGCAGATAGAAAATTTAGCATCATATACAACAGTTCCAATTGTTAGTAAAGCAAAATTTATAGATGTTAAAATCCCCTTTCCACCACTCTCAGAACAAAAAAAGATTGCCTCTGTCCTCTCTGCAGTGCAAGAGGCAAAGGAGAAGACGGAGGATGTTATAAAAGCAACGAAAGATCTCAAAAAGTCCATGATGAAGTACCTGTTTACTTATGGGCCTGTAAGTTTGGAAGAAGCTGAAAAAGTACCGCTTAAAGAGACAGAGATTGGCTTGATTCCTGAAGAGTGGGATGTTGTGAGACTTGAGGATGTCGTTGAGATTCATGACAAAAAAAGAATTCCTTTAAATTCTACCGAGCGGAGCAAAATGAAAGGTAACTATCCATATTGCGGAGCTAATGGCATTATAGATTATGTTAATGATTATATATTTGATGGTGAATTTGTTCTATTAGCTGAAGATGGGGGTTTTTGGAGAAAATTTGAAAATAGTGCCTATTTAATGAAAGGAAAGTTTTGGGTTAATAATCATGCTCATATAATTAGGGCTATAGAAAGTAATTCAGTTAATAGATTTTTACTTTATTGGCTTATTTTTGATGATATTGAAAAATACACTTCTGGAACAACTAGAAAGAAATTAAATCAAAATGTTATGAAGAATATTTTAATTCCACTTCCACCTCTCCCCATCCAGCAAAAGATCGCTTCAATTCTCTCAGCGATCGATCAAAAGATCGAGGCGGAAGAAAACAAGAAAAAAGCCCTTGAAGATCTTTTTAAATCACTTTTGCATAATCTTATGACCGCAAAAATAAGGGTGAATAATTTGGAAAAGATTTTAGATGAATAAAAAGAATTTTTAGCTTACTTTTGTCAAAAGCAAAGAGAAAATATTATTAACTTTATTAAAGAAAAAAGTGAGAAAGTGGTGGTGTGACTATGGGCTTGGGAGATGAAAAATATTCTGCTCAGGATCCAATTATAAAATACGTACAAGAAGAATCTGCTGAATATGGATCATCAGATGGAAATAAGGTTTTTCTGAACCTTGGGTGGGAATACGTCAAACCTGATGAAGCCTTGAGGCTAAAAGGCGGAGAAAAAGGTTTGATATTCAAAGATGTATTTATAAAGCAACTTCAAAGACTCAATCCTGGGTTTATGGACCATCTTTCAGCAGAAGAAGTATTAAAAGATCTTGAAAGAATTCCTCCAAATATACAAGGTAATCTAATAGTTTGGGAATTTTTAAAAGGACTTAAACCCAAATTTGTGTCCAATGAAAAAAGAGAAAGAAACGTAACTTTTTTAGATACCTATGAAATAGATAGGAATATATTCCAAGTTACCGACGAATTTACATTTACAAATGGGAGCAAAACGATAAGGGCAGATGTGGTGTTTCTTATTAATGGAGTCCCGCTTATTCTCGTAGAGACGAAAGCACCTCATAGAATTGATCCGCTTAATGAAGCCTATAAGCAAGTAAAAAGGTATCATCAGCAAGCGCCAGAACTTTTGGCTATTTTACAAATCTTTGGTTTAATAGATGTGATTCGCTTTTATTATGGTGCAACTTGGAACCTTTCAGGAGGATCACTCTTCGAATGGAAAAACGAATTAGATCGCGGTTATGAAACTTTAATTAAAACTTTTTTTGATACAAAAAGAATAATAAAAATACTTACTGATTTTATTCTTTTTACAAAACAAGATGAAGAGCTTAAAAAAGTTGTTTTAAGGCATCATCAAATGAAAGCCGTTGATAAGATAATTGAAAGGGCTAAAGATCCTTCAAAACAACGTGGTTTGATCTGGCATACTCAAGGTTCTGGTAAAACTTACACTATGATTGTAACGGCGAAAAAAATAATAGAAGATCCCTTTTTTGAAAATCCGACAGTAATTATGCTTGTTGATAGAAACGAACTTGAATCACAGTTGTTCAGTAATCTGAAATCCGTTGGCATTGAAAATGTAGAAGTTGTAGAAAGTAAAAAACATCTAAAGCGTCTTCTTAAAACCGATAAAAGAGGTTTAATTGTTAGTATGATTCATAAGTTTGATAATATTTCTGCTGATTTGAATCTACGAGAAAATATTTTTGTTTTAGTAGATGAAGCTCATAGGAGTACAGGTGGGAAGCTTGGTACCTTTTTAGAAGGAGCTTTACCAAATGCAACGTATATAGGCTTTACTGGTACTCCCATAGATAAGACAAATTATGGAAAAGGTACGTTTGTTACATTTGGTAAAGATGATCCCCCTAAAGGATACCTTGATAAATACAGCATATCAGAATCGATTAAAGATGGCACCACCGTTCCCTTGTACTATACGTTTGCACCAAATAAAATGATGGTTGAAAAAGATGTTCTTGAGAAAGAATTTCTGGCACTTGCAGAGTCTCAAGGAGTTAGCGCTGTAGAAGAGCTTAACAAGGTTTTAGAAAAAGCGGTAAGACTTAAAAATATGCTAAAAAACTATGATAGAGTTCAGTTGATATCAAAATTTGTAGCAAAGCATTTTAAAGAGTATATCGAACCAATGGGTTTCAAAGCTTTTCTTGTTGCTGTTGATAGAGAAGCATGTGCATTATACAAGGAAGAATTAGATAAACACCTGCCTCCTGAATACTCTAAAGTTGTATATAGTCAGAGTCAAAACGATCCCCCACAAATGACGAAGTATTATTTATCTGAAATTGAAGAGAAAAAAGTTAGAGAGAACTTTAAAAAGCCAGGAGAGCTCCCAAAAATTTTAATCGTAACTGAGAAATTATTGACTGGGTTTGATGCACCGATTCTTTATTGTATGTATTTAGATAAACCGATGAGAGATCACGTTCTTTTACAGGCTATAGCCAGAATCAATAGACCGTACAAGAAGGATGAAAAAAATAAGAAGAACGGACTTGTTGTCGATTTTGTGGGTATTTTTAATAATTTAGAAAAGGCACTTGCTTTTGATTCTGAAGATATAGAAGGGGTAATCGAAGATATTGAACTTTTAAAAAGAGAGTTTGCTGAACAAATGAAGATTGGCAGAGAGAAATATCTTTCTATCGTTGCCAAAAAAGATAGGGACAAATCTGTAGATGCTGTCTTAGAGTACTTTAGGAATGAAGAAAAACGTAATGAATTTTATACGTATTATAAGAAGCTTTCTGGTTTGTATGAGATATTATCTCCCGACAAATTTTTAAATGAATATCTCCAAGATTATGATACACTTACACGGATGTATAAAATTTTGAAGAATGCTTATGAAAAAGGACTATCTGTCGATGAGGAGTTCACAGAGAAAACTAAAAAATTAATTCAAAAATACACGAAAAATAGTAAAATAAAAGATACTTTAGAAGTTTTTGTGATAGACGAGTATACTTTAAAAAAGATTGAAGAAAGTAATGCTTCAGATGTTGAAAAGGTTTTTAATTTATACAAGAGTATTGAAAAAACGGTCGAAGAAGAAAGCAATGAATATCCAATTCTCATTACAATTGGAGAAAAAGCGGAGAATTTAATTACCCTTTACAAAAGTGCCCAAAAGAATACAGAAGAAACTTTAAACGGTCTAAAGAACTTGGTACAGGAAGTAAACGACAAGAAGAAGGCTCAAAAAGAAAGTGGAAAATCAGCAGCATACTTTACACTCAAAGAATTGTTGAAAGCTGAATCGATCGATGATGCCGAGGATATTGCTGAAGAGTTCGAGAAAAAAAAGGAAACTTATCCTCTTTGGGATAAAGACGAAGATCAGGAAAGAGAAATGAGACAGGAATTTTACAAGTTATTAGGACCGAAAGGGCTTAAAGGCGAAAGAATAAAACAGTTATTCGAAAAATATCTCTACATACTAAAAGGTAGGGATAATAATGATTGACCCAGTTGATTTTAAAGCTGAAGTTATGATTTTGGCTAAAGATATTAGAGTTCAACCAAAGGAAATTCATATTCGTGAAATGAGTAGAAAATGGGGTAGTTGCTCTTCAAGAGGTAGGTTAACCTTTGATAAAAAACTTTTAAATGAGCCAAAAAGTTTTAGATTTGAGGTAATTATTCATGAATTATTACACTTGAGATACCCTAAGCATGGAAAGATGTTCAATGCATTATTGGAAGAATACCTTAGAAAAAATATTGAAAAAAAATAAAGGGGTGGAAGTTTTGTTCGAAATATCCGAAAAAAAGAAATTAGCCCAAGACGTTTACAGTGTTTGGGTTGAAGCACCAAAGATAGCAGCACATGCTCAACCAGGTCAGTTTGTTATAGTTATAGCAGAAGAAGATGGAGAAAGAATACCTTTAACTATAGTGGATAAAACTGAAGATAATATAAGACTCATATTTCAAGTGGTGGGTAAAAGTACGAGAAAGATGGCAACTTTTGAAAATGGAGATTCTTTTGCCCATGTTGTAGGACCTTTGGGTAGTCCTTCAGAAATTGATTATTATGGGACGGTATTGTTGATTGGCGGGGGTATTGGTGTTGCTCCAATTTTACCTATTTTAAAGGCGTTGAAAGAAAAAGGCAACAGGGTAATATCAATTATGGGAGCAAGGACCGCTGATCTTTTAATTTTAGAAGATGAGTTTTCACAGTTTTCTGATAAGTTAATCATAACAACAGATGATGGATCAAAAGGTATGAAAGGTTTGGTTACCGATGGGATGAAAAAAGTAGTGTCAGATGGCGAGGAAATAGATAAGGCTTGGGCTATTGGGCCTGTTATAATGATGAAATTTGCCACAAAAACCGCTCAAGAACTTGGGTTTCCTATAATAGTGTCTTTGAATCCAATAATGGTTGATGGAACAGGAATGTGTGGTGGGTGTAGGGTAACCGTTGGAGATAACGTTAAATTCGCTTGTGTTGATGGTCCTGAGTTTGAAGGTGAGCTGGTTGAATGGGATGAATTGTTAAAGCGACTTGGGCAGTACAAGGTTGAGGAAAAGAGTTCTTTAGAAGAAAAAAAGAAAAAACGTCCAAAAAAGATTTTGAGGAATAAAGTTCCTGTAAAAAAGCAACCACCAGAAGAGAGAAAGCACAACTTCCGAGAGGTTGCATATGGTTACTGTTTAGAAGAGGCTATGATGGAAGCTGATAGGTGCTTACAATGCCCTGATAGCGCATATAATTGTATAGAAGGATGTCCTGTTGGTATAGATATACGAGGTTTTATAAGAGAGTTGAGGGATGGTAACCTTACTAAATCTGCAGAGATATTGAAGAGTTACAATAATTTACCAGCTATTTGTGGGAGAGTTTGTCCACAAGAGAATCAGTGTGAAGGGGTATGTACCTTAGGTAAATCAGGTGCTTTTGAACCAGTTGCCATAGGCAGATTAGAAAGGTTTGTAGCTGATTGGGAGAGAGTTCAAAGAAGTAATCAAAAGAATAATATCCAACTGACTGAAAACAATATTAAGGGAAAAGTTGCTGTTGTAGGTGCAGGGCCAGCCGGACTAACAGTGGCAGCAGATCTGGCAAAGATAGGATACTACGTTAAAATTTTTGAAGCTTTGCATAAACCTGGAGGGGTTTTGACCTACGGAATCCCTGAGTTTAGACTTCCAAAAGAGATAGTTTTTGAAGAAGTAGAATATGTGAAATCGTTGGGAGTAGAAATTGAGACAGATGTTGTTGTGGGAAAGACAATTACAATAGACGAAATGAAAGAAGAGTTCGATGCTATATTTATAGGTACGGGTGCGGGAACCCCTAAATTCTTGAATATTCCTGGGGAAAATTTGAATGGGGTTTATTCTTCAAGTGAGTTTTTAACAAGGGTTAATTTGATGAAAGCATATGAATTCCCTTTGGTTGATACACCCGTTAAGATTGGAAAACACGTGGTAGTTGTTGGCGGGGGTAACGTTGCGATGGATGCTTCAAGATCGGCGTTAAGGCTTGGTGCTGAAGCCGTCACAGTAGTGTATAGAAGAACGGAGCAAGAGATGCCAGCAAGAAAAGAAGAATATGAAAACGCCGTTGAAGAGGGAATCAATTTTATGTGGCTGACTAATCCAATAGAGTGTAAAGGAAACGAAAAGGGAGAATTGACAAGTGTTGTCTGTCAAAAGATGAAATTGGGAGAACCTGATTCTTCTGGTAGAAGAAGACCTATCCCCATTGAAAATAGTTACTTTGAAATACCCGCAGATCTTTTTATAGTAGCTATAGGTCAAGAGTCGAACAAGGTTTTACTCAACGCATTTCCCGAATTGAAGTTGAATAAATGGGGGTATATAGAAGCTGACCCTGTTACCGGCGCTACTTCTGTTGAAGGAGTTTGGGCAGGTGGAGACATAGTCACTGGTGCGGCAACCGTTATCGAGGCGATGGGAGCAGGTAAAAGATCTGCTAAGGCAATAGATGAATATATTTCGTCGAAGGTAGGAAAATTTTGATGGATTTTGAGAAAGAAAATAGAATGATGGTTGAGTATCAACTTAAAAGGAGAGGTATCACCGATGAAAAGGTTCTCAATGCCTTTTTGAAGGTTAAAAGACATTTGTTTGTTCCAAAAAATCTTGAAAGGTATGCATATGATGATTGCCCTTTGCCTATTGGCGAAGGGCAAACTATTTCTCAGCCTTATATAATCGGCTTGATGCTTCAACTATTAGAGTTAAAAGAAAACGATGTAGTTTTAGAAATTGGTACTGGTTCTGGTTACCAAACGGCTTTACTGGCAGAGATTGTACGTCTTGCTTATACTATAGAACGAAATGAAACGTTAGCCCAAAGAGCCAGAAGTAAATTTTGGGAATTGGGATATGCAAATATTGTTTTAGAGGTTGGAGATGGAACAAAAGGATGGACAAAAGAAAAGATTGAGTTTGACGGAATCATAGTTTCAGCAGCAGCTCCAAAAGTTCCTGACCCTCTGCTTTCGCAACTTAAAGTTGGAGGAAGAATGGTAATTCCAATTGGTTCTAAATCTTTTCAACGTTTACATAAAATAACCAAGTTAGAGGATGGAAATACAAAGATTGAATACTCTGATGGTTGTATGTTTGTGCCTTTAATAGGTGAATATGGTTGGTGAGAGTGTTTATTAAAATATAAAATATCCCGCAGGAAGCGGGATATTTTGATTAATATGGGAAGGTAATCTCGGGAACCTCAAACGAACCTATTTTTGAAGGATCTGATGGTATTTTCAATTTGCCTTCTTTTATCAATTTTTTTAGATATTCTATTTCAACAAAATATCTAATGGGGACCATGCTTCTTGTGTACTTCATTGGAGTTATACTTACACCGTCTTCTTTCATACCTAATCTAAAGACACCAGATTCGAAAGTTCTTACGGACATGGCGCTTTGAATTCCCTCAAAAGCAGCTGTGTCGACTCTTTTCATAGCACTTGTCAATACATAACCTGGAGCCATGTGATCTTGATCAACATCTACTCCAATTGCATAAAAGTTTTTATCTAATTCATAGTATTTATCAATGATTTGCTCTAAGGGGGCATTTGGAGGGAGATTGTATAGATTACTTCCTTTTTCTTTAGCAGCATCTATTACTCCGTTACCTGTTGGACCTGCTGCATGAAAAACAATGTCCGCACCATTTTCCATCTGTGTTAGAGCTAAGTTCTTTCCTAAAGCAGGCTCGTTGAAGGTGTTAGCATAACCTGATATAACTTGAATATTTTCATTATGTAATTCATTGTATACTTTAACTCCTGCTTTGAATCCTGCTTCGAATTTGGTAACGGCAGGGACTGGAACTCCTCCTATAAATCCAACTTTTCCAGTTTTGCTCATCATAGCGGCTAAGTAACCAGCTGGGAAACTGGATTCATGCTCGTTGAAAACATAGCAAACAACGTTTGAAGGAATTATTTGTCCGGGAGATGGTTCTATATCAATGCCCACAAAATAAGTATCAGGAAATTGGGGAGCTACATTGAATAAAACATCCGTCATCATAAAACCAACAGCTATTACAACATCAGAATCTCTTGCAGCGTTTGAAAGATTTGGTAAATAATCTGTTTGTTCAGATGATTGGATTACTGCGATTTCTACACCTAATTCGTCTCGGGCTCTTAAAACTCCTTGCCAGGTTCCGTCATTGAAAGATTTGTCTCCCAAACCTCCTACGTCGGTAACCATGGTTACTTTGAAAGCGAAAGTCGTTGAAAATAAAAACAACACAACAAAGAAAATACTTAGATACTTTTTCATAAAAATCGCCTCCTTTATGATTAATAATATTATAGCATATTAGTGTTTTATGATTTTATAAAATGTGTTGTTTTGATTTGATGATATAATATAATTAGTTAAAGTCCTTTATCCTCATGGGTGGGGAGCGGG
>NZ_JAHC01000039.1 GCF_002924625.1 Petrotoga sibirica DSM 13575
CCTTTATCCTCATGGGTGGGGAGCGGGGGGGGAGGGCGCTAAATCGATCAATGAGTTCCTAAAAATAGTAAAAATATAATAAGCAAAGTAGTGAGGAGATGCTCATGAAGAAGGTTCTATTGATATTTTGCATATTGCTTCTTCCTTTTTCCCTTTCTCTATCTCTATCTCTATCTTTTAATTCTCCTAGCTTTATCTGGAATTACGTTAGTAGCTACCAAACAGATGAACTAATGTATTGGAAAGTCAAATATACCAAAAATTTAATAGAGCTTATTGAAGATTATTTTCCGTTCTTAGAAAAATCAGGTTTATCTCTTCCTATAACTTCGAATGTCGAGGTTCATTTTATTGATGTTGGTAAAATTACCAGATAATGTTGATATTTTAATTGACGGGGGTAATAATTGGTATGGTGACGATATAGTTACTTACCTTAACTCACAAAATGTTGATGATATAGAATATTTGATAGCTACCCATCCTGATGCAGATCACATAGATGGGTTGGTGGAGGTTTTAAAAGCTTTTGAAGTTAAAAATGTCTATGCCCCAGATGTTTCTCATACTACGAAAACCTATAATGATTTTGTTTTAGAAGTGAGAAAGGAAGGAACTTATATCAAAACAGCTAAAGCTGGAATTACTTTGATCAACCCTGCTTTAGCTGCTGTAATAGGCTACCCTTCATTCAGTAATGTGTTTTTTGTGGGTCCTGTGAAAGAGTATGGAAAAGATCTAAATTCTTGGAGTGCCGTTATGAAAATGAATTTTGGAAATTCGACTTTTCTGTTTGCAGGAGATGCAGAGAGAATTTCCGAAATGGATATGATAGATAATAATATTCCTTTAAAGGCAGATGTTCTTAAGGTTGGACACCACGGATCCAGTTCTTCAACTTCACAAGAGTTTTTAAAAGAGGTTAATCCAAAGTATGCGATTATATCTGTAGGTAAAAATAATAATTACGGTCATCCGTCCCAGGAAGTATTAGAAAGATTGGAAAAACATAAAGTAGATCTTTTTCGTACAGATTTACAGGGAGTTATTATATCTATTAGTGAAGGCAATAAAATAAATTTTAACGTAGAACCAATAAACACTGTTAATCTTATAGAAGACATCCAAGAATCAGAACAACAAAAATATTCTATATTGATTACTAACTTAGATGTGTTTAATGAAAAGGTCACTATCTGTAACAAAACTGATGAAGACGTTGATTTAACAGGATGGGTTTTGGTTAGCGAAGTTGGGAGTCAAAAGTTCAATTTTCCAGATGGGTATATACTTAAAGCTGGAGAATGTGTGAATATTTTGTCAGGCCGTAACGCAATAGAAGAACCTCCAACTAACTTCAAATGGACAGGAGCTTATATCTGGAATAATGATGGAGACACTGCAGCCCTATACGATAATGAAGGGGCACTAATAAGCAGAGTTGAATTCTAACATTTCATTGACTAAAATAGTAAAAATAATTATAAATTGTGACTTTACGTTAAAAAAAATGCTTGAAAAAAGAGAACACTTATGTTATAATTTGTATGCTCAAATGGAGTTTATATATTTTACGGGGTCGTGGCGCAGCTGGGAGCGCGCTACCATGGCACGGTAGAGGTCGTGGGTTCAAGTCCCATCGACTCCACCAATATGAGGGAAGTATTCCCTCATTTTTTATATACATAAACCTTTGTTATTATAGGTGGGGAGTGAAGCCCTTCCACTGCTAGGTTATATGGACCGCGGGTGCCTTCCTTAGATTGGGTGGTGGGAGGGGCAAAGGGGCGTTAAAACAAGTTTTTAAAGATAATATTCACCAGGGTAAGGAGGCAGAGAAATGGAAGAGTATCTCACTTTTGATGATGTTTTATTACTACCACAGTATAGTGAAGTGGTACCGAATAAGGTTGATACAACCTCCCGTTTGGTAAAAAATATCCATTTAAAAATACCTTTTCTTTCTGCAGCGATGGATACTGTGAGTGAATCACAAATGGCAAAAGCTATGGCAAGGGAAGGTGCTGTTGGAGTTATTCATAAAAATATGT
>NZ_JAHC01000040.1 GCF_002924625.1 Petrotoga sibirica DSM 13575
GGGGTGAAAGGGCGCTAAAACTAGTATATATTTTTTATGGAGAGGAAGTTATATGCAAACAAAAAACATTTTAGATTTTGAATATTCAGATTTACAAAGTTATTTGCTTAATGAAATAGGACTTGAAAAGTTCAGAACCGATCAGATTTGTGATTGGATTTACAAAAAAAGGGTTTTTGATTTTGAGTTAATGACTAATTTGTCTAAAGACGATAGAAAAAAGCTCAGCGATAATTTTAAGATATCAATGCCTAATATTATTAAAAAACAGGTTTCAAAGATAGATGGAACGACTAAGTATCTTTTTGAGTTAGAGGATAAGAACACCGTTGAAGCGGTAATTATTTACTATCCTTCAAGAACGATAGCTTGTATATCAACACAAGTTGGCTGCCCATTGAAATGTTCGTTTTGTTCTACAGGACAAAGCGGTTACGTTAGAAATTTATCGACAGGTGAAATCATCGGCCAATTGTTGGCTATGGAAAAAGATAAAGATATGGATGTAAAAAACGTTGTATTCATGGGAATGGGTGAACCATTATTAAATTTTAACAACGTTGTTCAAAGCATAGAGATCTTAAACCATTCAAAGATGAAAAAATTAGGAGCGAGACATATCACTATTTCAACTGCCGGAATACCTCACAAAATTGAAGAATTAGGTGATTTGACCAAAGAATTTCGACTTTCTGTTTCACTTCATGCACCTACAAATCTACAAAGAGACCAAATAATGCCAATAAATCATAAATATCCTGTTGAGCAGGTTATTCAGTCTTGCCGTATTTATCAGAAAAAAACAAAAAAGAGAGTTACTTTTGAGTATATACTGATAAAAGGATTTAATGATTCAAAAGATGACGCCTTAAAATTAGTAGAACTGTTTGGTGATTTGAAGGTAATGGTTAATTTAATTCCTGTCAATGCAAATCCGGCGGGGTTTGAAAAGCCTTCAAAAAGATTCATTCAAGTTTTTTTAGATACTCTCATAAACAATGGAATTGATGCCGTTGTGCGAGCTGAGAAAGGTAGCGATATATTAGCTGCGTGCGGTCAATTAAGAGGCAGAGAATTAAAAGAAGTTAACAGGTGAAAATAATGGTTAAGATAAGAAAAATAATAAAAAATTTGATATTTTTTGTTCTGGGGATACTTTCCTCAGGAATATTTGCCTTTTTTTTCATGACTGTTTTTGCTAACAGTTCAAATACAGTAGAGGTTCCTTATTTAATCGGAGAAGATAAAAAAGTAGCAGTTGCTTCTTTAGAGGAATTAAAACTAATTCCAAACGTAGTAGGTAATGGGGAAAAGGTTCTGTATACCGATCCCGAACCTGGTACAAAGGTAAAAGAAGGGCATCACGTGATTGTTCAAATGAGAGAGATGAATACTCTGAAGATTCCAGATCTGATAGGAATACCTTCTGGAGTAGCAAGACAGTTCCTAAGTGAGTACAACATAGCTTTTGAGATTAGAAGTCAATTAACTTACAAGTCTGAAGAAAACGATGTGGTACTGAATATGTCTCCAACACCAGGGAATAATTATAGTGGAGAAAAGGTGATTCTCTATATTGGTGAATATGAAGGGAGTAATCAATGAGTTGGAGAAGGGGTATAGTCGTTAGATTTCATTCGGATATGGTAACCGTTCAAGATTTAGAAACTAATCAAAAAGTTAACTGTTTCCTACCTGGCAGGTTTAAATTACAGAAGATTCGACCAATTGTTGGCGATTATGTAGAGTATTCCAAGGACCAAAATTATAGTTATGGAAGAATCGAAAACATTTTAGAGAGAAAAAATGAATTGTACAGACCTAGGGTAGCTAACCTGGATAAGCTTGTTTTAGTTACCTCAATTAAAGAACCTCAAGTAGATTTCATAATAATCGATAAAATCATAGTTCTCGCTGAAAAAGAGAATCTGGATGTAGTCATAGTGTTAAACAAAACAGATTTACTTGTTAGTGATGAAGAAAGAAAAGATATGGAAAAATTCATAGAAATATATGGTAAAATTTATCCTGTAATTCCCACATCGAAAATAACGAAAGACAATTTAGATAGATTAAAGTCCTATTTAAAAAACAAAGTATCAACCTTTGCTGGACCCTCTGGAGTTGGGAAGTCTAGTTTATTAAATGTTTTAGACCCAAAATTGAAACTTCGAGAAGGAGAAATTTCCAAAAAATTAGGTAGAGGTAGACATACTACAACGTATGCTGAACTACTTTATTTTGATTTTGGAGGATACATAGTCGATACACCGGGTTTTTCGAGTTTAGAGTTGAGAGGAATAAAAAAAGACGAACTAAGGCACTATTTCAAAGAATTTTTAGAATTCAACGGTTTTTGCCAATTTTCTAACTGTTCCCATACCGTCGAACCTGGTTGTGCAATTAAAGAGGCTGTAGAAAACGGGCAAATTTCATTTAGTAGGTATACCAATTATTGTCAAATATACAAAGAAATAGAAGACAGTTCACTAAAATTACAATAGGGGTGTTTCAGTTTGATAAAAATATATCCTTCCATTTTAGCTGCGGATTTTTTGAATTTAGCTCAAGAGATAGAAAAAGTTTCTAAAGCATCTGATGGAATACATCTTGACATTATGGATGGTGTGTTTGTTCCAAACATTACTTTTGGTTTTCCGATAGTAGAATCTATTAGAAAAAAATTTAAAGATATATATTTAGATGCTCATTTGATGATTGTTGAACCTGATAAATATTTAGAAAAATTTTCTGAGTATGTGAATGGTATAACTATACATTATGAAACGGTGGTACATCTTCATAGAACCATATTAAAGATCAAAGAGTTGGGATGTGAAGCGGGTGTTACTTTAAATCCGCATACTCCGGTGTCACTTTTAGAAGAAATTCTTCCGTATGTGGATAAGGTGTTGATTATGTCTGTCAATCCAGGGTTTACTGGACAACATTTTATAGAAACCACTTACGAAAAAGTAAGAAAATTGAGAAAAATTTCAGATGAAAAAGGTTTGAATGTTGAAATAATGGTTGACGGAGGAGTGAATAAAAAGAACATTGGATTACTTCACCAAAGTGGTGTTAACACTTTTATTATTGGTGCCAGTGTGTTTTATTCTGAAAATCCTTCACAAGAGATAATTGAACTAAAAAAGGCGGCTGAAGATTTTGATTGAGGTGTATTTGGCTACATCAAACAGAAACAAGGTTAGGGAAATCAATGAAATTCTTGAAGATATAGACATAAATGGAAGTATTACTGTAAAATATATATTTGATGAGATAAAAGAGGATAATTTTGAAGTAGAAGAATATGGTGAAACTTATGTAGAAAATTCTGTCATTAAAGCCTGGGCTTATTCAAAATTAATAAGAAAGCCCGTTTTTTCTGATGATTCTGGTTTGTCTATAATTTCACTTGGAGGATTTCCAGGCATAAACTCTGCAAGGTTCATGGAAAATGAATCCTATGAGCAGAAAATGAAGAAATTGCTATCAATGTTGGAAAATAAAAAAGACAGGACCGCTTATTTTGCTTGTGCAGCCACATATTTTGATCCAGAAAAAAATATTTTGGTGAGTTGTCAAGAAGAAGTTTATGGTAAAATAGCCTTTGAGATAAGAGGGAACAAAGGTTTTGGTTATGATCCAATTTTTATTCCGGATGGTTACGATTATACTTTTGGAGAATTAGGTAAAGACATAAAAAATAAGATAAGTCATAGGTCAAAAGCTATAAAAAGCTTGCTTCTTTTGCTGAAAAGTGCTAAAATATTAGAAAAATCCGAATGATTTTTTATAATATTGATTCATTATAGATATTTTTTGGGTTTTATGGTATAATAACGTTGAAGTTCTATAGAATGAGGATTTAAGTATCTTTATCTGTGAAAGGGGGAATGTTTGTGAATAAGAAAGATTTAGTTGATGCTTTTGCAAAGAAAGCTAACGTAACAAAGAAAGACGCAGAAAGTTACATTGATACTTTTGTTGATGTAGTATCTGAGGCTTTAAGTAAAGGGGAAGAAGTTAAGTTAGTTGGTTTTGGCACTTTCAAAGTTCAGAAGAGGGCAGCTAGAAAGGGTGTTAATCCACAAACCGGAAAAGCTATTAAGATCCCAGAAAAGATGGTTCCAAAATTTGTTCCAGGTAAAGAATTGAAAGATATAGTGAAGTAAATTCCAAAAAACGGGCAGGTTTCCTGCCCGTTTTTTTGATAAAGATGTGATCATATTGGAGGGTTGTCATTGATTTGGGCAATTTCGGATATCCATGGTATGTACGATTCTTTAATTTCACTTTTGAAACAAACACAGATAAAAGATTCTGACACAGTAATTTTTCTTGGTGATTATGTGGATCGAGGGCCTTATTCAAAAAAAGTATTGGATCTTTTGATAGCTTTAAGCAAACAGAAAAATCGGATCTTTCTAAAAGGGAACCATGATGATATGATGGTAGACTATTACCAAAAAACTCATGAATATGGTGATGGTGTATGGTTTTACAATGGAGCATTATCGACAATTAGAAGTTTTGATAATAATATCGGTGAGGAATATATAACCTTTTTAAAAGACCTACCTCTATATTATGAAATGGAAGTAGGAAACGAGAAATATTTGTTCGTTCATGCGGGAGTAAATCCAAACAAACCACTTTCCGAACAAAACAAACGGGATTTGCTATGGATAAGGGATGAATTTTTAGGTATGCCAGAAAGGTATAATAATTATACCGTAATTCATGGTCATACTCCAACATTTTATCTAACGGGTGAAGATAAAATATTTGTGAAAAGAGATAAGAATAAGAAAGTAATAAGTATTGATATCGACACGGGATGTGTGTATGGTGGAAAATTAACAGCCTATGGAATTTCCGAGGATAATAGAAACGTAGTTTTACAAGCTGTTTGAAAAATTGGTTTAAACTTCTTTAACCGCCTTTAATTGTCTTTAATTCCTTCTAATTCAAAATACTTCTGTTTTCTAACTTTTTCAAATAATGATATAATTAAAGTTGAATAATATCTTTTGGTTGAGGAGTGAGCCGATGATGAAAAAAATAAAAGATTATTGTAATTATTCTCAGAGCCAGATGTTGAAGCAAATTTTGGAGAATAACGGTATACAAGTATTTTTAAAATCTCCTATTGGAATAGGGGGAGAATACTTCGGTGAGGGGGTAATTTATGATTTGTACGTCGAAGATAAAGATTTTAATAGAGCTAAAGAGATAATTAGTGAGTTTGAGAAAGGAGGAATTACCTTGTCAGAGCTTAAAAAGACGCCCCTTTATGAAAGGCATAAAGAACTTGGAGCTAAGATTGGAGAATTTGCCGGGTGGGAGCTTCCATTATGGTATTCTTCTATAATTGAAGAGCACAACGCCGTTAGAAATTGTGTTGGGGTGTTTGATGTATCCCACATGGGGGAGTTGTTTGTGGTAGGGGAAGATGCTCAGAAATTTGTTAATTACTTGATTACAAATAATGTTGAAAAAATAACCAACGGCAAAATAGTTTACTCACCCATTTGTAATAAAAATGGCGGCATTTTAGACGATCTTCTTGCTTATAAGTTTAACGAAGAAAAGATCATGTTGGTAGTAAATGCATCTAATACTCAAAAAGATTTTGAATGGGTAAAAAGTCAATCTTCTTCTTTTAATGTTGAAGTTATTAACAAGAGTGACGAGTATTGCCAAATAGCTTTTCAAGGTCCAAAATCTCAGGATCAACTGCAAAAATATCTTAAAGATGTTGATCTCGATAGTATAGAATATTATTCTTTTGAAGTTATTCAACTAGAAGGTGAGGAAGTAATATTGTCAAGAACAGGATACACCGGTGAAGATGGTTTTGAGTTGTACCTACCTCCAAAGATCGCTGTAAAAGTTTGGGATCAACTTATACAACTTGCTAGTGAGGTTGATGGCAAACCATGTGGTTTGGGATGCAGGGATACTTTAAGGTTCGAGCCTAAAATGCTTTTGTATGGCAATGATATGGATGAGAATACAACTCCTTTGGAAGCAGGATTAAAATGGACTGTAGATTTTGATAAAGAATTTATCGGTAAGGAAGCTTTGGTGAAACAAAAAGAAGAAGGAATCAAAAGAAAATTAGTGGGTATGGAAATACATGACAAAATGCCTGTAAGACATGGTTATGAAATTTACGTAGAAAATGAAAAGATAGGGTTTGTAACAAGCGGTGTAAAGTCACCTACTTTAGGGAAGAATTTAGCCTTAGGTTATGTGATTAAAGAATTTTCAAAATCTGGAACTATTGTGAGTATAAAAGCTAGGAACAAGTTATTAGAAGCTGAGATTGTGAAAACTCCATTTTATAAAGGGAGTGTAAAAAGCACAAAATAAAAATCAATGCGAAGGGGCGCTTATATCAAGTTTATAAGAATAATAAAAAGAGGTGAGATGTTATAATGAACGATTTTCCATATTTACCCCATACCCAAAAAGACATTGAAGAAATGTTTTCTTTTTTGGGAATAAAAGATATCGACGAACTTTATCGAGATATCCCTGTACTATTCAAAGGTGAGTTGAATATCCCATCCGGTTTGAGTGAAATGGAAGTTAAAGAGAAGTTATCTGATTTGGCTTCGTTAAATAAAAATATAGAAGAATACGGGATTTTTAGAGGTGCCGGTGTTTACAATCATTATATTCCATCTGTTATATATCCTTTAGCTTCAAACAGAAATTTTTTAACCGCTTATACGCCTTACCAAGCTGAAGTCTCTCAAGGTACCCTTCAAATACTCTATGAATATCAAACTCAGATCTGCAATCTTACCGCGATGGAAGTTTCTAATTCATCTATGTATGATGGTGCTTCTGCTTTAGCTGAGGCTATTTTAATGTCAAAAAGAATTAATGGCAAAAATCACGTTTTGATGTCTAAATTGGTTCATCCCGAATATCAGGAAGTGTCAAAAACCTATACTGAAGTACAAGGAATGAATATAGAACAAATTGATTATGTATCTGAAACGGGTCAATTAGATCTAGCAGATTTATCTTCTAAGATTACCCAAGAAACATCTTGTGTTGTGGTTTCGTATCCAAACTTTTTTGGTGTAATAGAAGATTTAAAAGTGATAAGAGAGAAGGTTCCTAATGAGGTTGTTTTCATTGTTGTTACTTATCCAATTTCTTTAGGATTGTTAGAAGCCCCTGGAAAATTTGGAGCCGATATAGTGGTAGGAGAAGGGCAATCTTTAGGAAATACACCTTCTTTTGGAGGACCGGGTTTAGGTATCTTCGCTTCTAAGAAAAAGTATATACGAAAAATGCCTGGCAGAATTATTGGAGAAACCGTTGATCAAGACGGTAAAAGAGGTTTTTGCATGGTTTTACAAACAAGAGAACAGCATATACGAAGGGAGAAATCCACTTCTAATATATGTTCAAATCACGCATTTAATGCTCTTTTAGCTTCTTTGTACATGAACGTGATAGGTAAGCAAGGGATTAGAGAAGTCTCTCTCCAAAATTATCATAAAGCCCATTATTTAGCAAGAAAATTGTTAGAAACTGAAAAATTCAAACCTGTATTTGATGGACCTTTCTTTAACGAATTTGTATTAGAAAGCAAAATAGATCCTGAATTTCTAAACGAAAAGCTGCTGGAACAACATTATTTTGGACCTTTGATTTTAAAGAATTTTTATGAAAATATGGGAAATAACGTACTATTTTGTGCAACAGAGTTGACTAAAAAAAGAGATATTGACTTTTTATGTTCTTTCTTGGAGGGATTATCATGAAATTGATATTTGAAAAATCAGTTAGTGGAAGAAAGTCATATTCACTTCCAAAATTAGATGTCAAAGAGTTTCAGATAGATATTCCACAACATTTAATTAGAAATGAGGAGCCGGAACTTCCGGAACTATACGAAGTTGATATTGTTAGACATTATAATCAATTAGCCAGTTTAAATCATTCTGTTGATAGAGGTTTTTATCCTTTAGGTTCTTGTACAATGAAATACAATCCTTTTTTGAATGAGGAGGTTGCTTCTTTAAATGGATTCAAATTCATTCATCCATATCAAGAAGAAAGAACCATACAAGGTGCTTTGGAATTGATGTATGAATTGCAGGAATTTTTGAAAGAAATAACAGGCATGGATGATGTTACTTTGCAACCTGCCGCTGGTGCCCATGGAGAGCTTACGGGAATGCTCATTATCAGAAAATATTTACAAGAAAATAATTTAGGTCATAAAAATGAGGTTATAATCCCAGATTCTGCTCATGGTACAAATCCCGCATCTGCTGTAATGGCAGGGTTTGAAGTGGTTAAAGTTAATTCGAATAACGAGGGAAGAGTCGATTTAGATCATTTGAAATCTTTAGTAAATGAAAATACCGCGGCAATTATGCTCACAAATCCAAATACTTTGGGATTGTTTGAAAAAGATATTCTGAAGATATCCGATTTGATGCACAAAAACAACGCCCTGTTGTACTATGATGGAGCAAATTTAAATGCAATAATGGGCAAAGTGAGACCTGGAGATAATGGATTCGATGTTGTTCATTTAAACCTTCACAAGACATTTTCCACTCCTCATGGAATGGGAGGACCAGGAAGTGGACCAATAGCGGTTAAGTCTTATTTAAGAGATTACTTACCAAAACCTGTTGTGGGTATGAAAGAAAGTGGTGAATATTATTTTGATTATGATATCCCTAAAAGCATTGGTAAAGTACGAAGCTTTTACGGTAATTTTTTGGTATTAGTAAAAGCATACACTTACATCTTATCAATGGGAAAAGAAGGCTTGAAGAAAGTTAGCGAACTTGCCACTTTAAATGCGAATTATTTGAAGGAAAAATTATCTAAATTTTTAGACGTTGCTTACCCAGATGTCTGTAAACATGAATTTGTAATCAAGGGGAGTTCATTGAAAGATTATGGGGTGAGTACATTGGATTTTGCAAAAAGGCTCTTAGATTATGATATTCATCCTCCAACGGTCTATTTTCCTTTAATTGTGGATGAAGCTATGATGATTGAACCCACTGAAACTGAAAGCAAAGAAACATTGAATGAAGTTGCTACTATATACGAGAAAATAGTAGAAGAAGCAAAGGAAGAACCACAAAATTTAAAAAATGCGCCTATGACTTTATCTATCAAAAGATTGGACGAAGTAAAAGCAAATAAGGATCTCAAAGTGAAATTTGATTAATTTTTGGTAAGTTTGACGTTATATCTAAAAGTTTTTATTATATTAGAAAACAGTGAGGTAGATACACCGATTTATTCCTCACTGTTTTCTTCTTTTAAACACTTTCCACAGATTCCATAAAAATTGATTTCAAAGGAGTTGATTTTATTGTTTTTTAATTCTTCTTCAGTAAAAGTTTTAAAGTTAAATAATTTACGTTCATCTAAGAAATTTAGCTTATTTAACTCGATATCTTGAACTTCCCCACAATTTTCGCAGATAAAGTGTGCATGAGGGGTAATATTAGAGTCGTAATGGATTTTATTATCAATTAAGATTTCTTTTACTAATTCAGCGTTTTCAAATAATTTTAAAATATTATACACGGACGTGAAAGAAATCCGATTTTCATTATTTCTTACCAACTTTTGATGTAATTCATCAATTGATGGATGTTCGTCACAGTTAAAAAGCTCAAAAGCAACTTTAAATCTATTTGGGGTAACTTTGATCTTTTTATTTTTTAGTATTTTGATTATACTATTTTTATCATACTTAATTTCCATCTTTACCACCTTAATTTGAATGACTTAATTAATTATAACACAAAATTTTGAAGAGTTATTTGAATTATAGTGAAATTAACAATAGTGTCAAAAAACAAGTGATATAATAAAAAGGTAGTTTAAACGGTGGGATGCAGAACAAAGTGATGCTAAAGCAAGTTTAAGAATTTCTACAGGAAGTATAAATAATGAAAGTTTTTAGGAGGGATATAGTGAGTGATATAAAAAGAATTGGGCTAATGACCAGTGGTGGAGATGCTCCTGGAATGAACGCCGTTATAAGGGCAGTTACTAGAAGTGCAGTTGTGGAAAATATTGAAGTCTATGGATTTTTGAGAGGATTTGCCGGTATATTGGATAAAGATTATAAAAAATTCACATATTCAGATGTTGGTGGCATAATGGAAAGAGGGGGAACCATTTTAAGAACCTCAAGGGTACCAGAATTTAAAGTTCCCGAAGTCCGAAAAAAAGCTGCTGACATATTGAAAGATTTAGGGATTGATGTTTTGGTTATAATCGGTGGAAACGGAAGCCTTACCGGCGGGAAATTGCTAGCGGAAGAACAAGGAATACCAGTGATAGGCGTACCAGCTTCTATAGATAACGATATAGCCTATACAGATATGAGTATAGGTGTTGATACCTGTCTTAACACAGTCGTTGAAGCCATGCAGAAGTTAAAAGACACCGCTTCTTCACATGAAAGGGCATTTATTGTTGAAGTTATGGGAAGAACATCTGGATACGTTGCTTTGATGTCTGGTCTCGCAATAGGTGCTGAAGCTATAATAATACCAGAAGTTCCGACTGATTACGATGTTTTAGCTGAAAAAATGTGGGATGAAAGAAAAAGAGGTAAGATCAATTCAATAATCGTTGTTGCTGAAGGATCTGCCAGTGCTTATACAGTAGCTAGACATTTAGAGAATAGGATTGGTTTTGAAACGCGTATAACAATTTTAGGCCATATTCAAAGAGGAGGTTCTCCAACTGCATTCGATAGGATTTTGGCCTCAAGAATGGGAAATGAAGTAGTAAAAGCAATTAAAGATGAGGATTTTGACGTTATGATAGGATTGAGTAAAAACGGTTTGATTAGAACGCCTCTTGAAAAAGTTCTTTCTGAGAGTAACAAATTGGATATGGAGATTGTGAAGTTGGCGGGGATTTTATCATAGAGCGTTCAAAGGGTAAACCCCTTGAAAATCCCCAAGGCATGGAATATAAAAAAAGATGTAATTTGGGAAGAAACACCCAAAAGTTCCGTATTTTTTAGGAGGATGGTTATGAACGAAAAAGCGGAAAATAAAAAGACGAGAATCGTTTGCACAATTGGTCCTGCTACCCAAGATGAAGTAATGATAAAAAAATTGATAAACGCAGGAATGAATGTAGCAAGATTGAATACTTCTCATGATACTATTGCTGATCATGAGAAAAGGGTAAATCTGATTAAAAAAATACGAAAAGATATGAATATACCTTTTGCCATTTTACTTGATTTAGAAGGTCCAAAGATTCGAACAGGTCGATTTGATACGGATCAAGTAGCTCTGGAAGAAGGCCAAAAATTTATCTTGACAACCGAAGAGATTGTTGGAAATAAAGAAAAGGTAAGTATAAATTATAAAGATTTGCCTAAAGAAGTTAAAAAAGGAGATTTTATCCTTCTTGATGATGGAAAAATTCGGCTGGAAGTTGTCAGCAGTAATGAAAAGGAAATTGTAACAAAAGTTATAACTGGTGGTAGTATTACTCATAGAAGAGGGATAAACGTTCCTGGTATAGATATTAGCCTACCACCATTAACAGAAAAGGATATTGAGTATCTGAACAAGGCTGTGGAATGGAACGTAGATTATATCGCTCAGTCTTTCGTTAGAAAAGCTGAAGATATCACCCGAACGAGGAGGATTTTAACTGAATTGGGTATGCCCGATCTCCCTATAATCGCTAAAATAGAAACATTGCAAGCTTTAGACAACCTGGAATCGATCATAGAAGAAGCGGATGGGGTGATGGTTGCAAGAGGAGATTTGGGTGTTGAAGCACCTGTTGAACAAATACCTTTGCTTCAAAAGAGGATAATAGAGATTGCAAATACGATGGCTAAGCCTGCGATAACTGCAACTCAAATGCTTGAAAGTATGGTTAATAATCCATTTCCTACAAGAGCAGAGGCAACTGATATAGCTAATGCTATATTAGATGGGACAGATGCAGTTATGTTGTCTGAAGAAACATCGATTGGGAAATACCCTGAACAAGCTGTCAAAGTTATGTCCAATGTGGCAAAGGAAACTGAGAAAATATTAGAAGAGTACTATTATAAATTCGATTATTCAACATATGGTGGAGGAGATCCTGCTACCAATTCAATAACGATGTCTGCAATAAAAATTGCCGAACAACTAGGCATCGACGTTGTTGTTGCAACAACATATAGTGGTTACACGGCAAGAGTGCTGTCTAGGTTCAGGAGAAATATGAAAATAGTTGCAGCATCCCCAAGAATATCTACTTATCATCGATTGGCGTTAGTTTGGGGAGTGACTCCTGTTATTATGCAAAGGTTTACCGACACAGATAATATGTTGGAAAGTGTGAGCAATATTGTGAAATCTTTAAATTTTGCCCTACCAGGAGAAAATATCATTGTAACTGCAGGAATCCCTTATGGTTTTTCCAGTAAAACTAATCTTTTAAAGGTTCATGAGGTATGATATGATTTTTTTAGTAGTAAATAATAATTTTTGAGGTGATTTTTATGAATAAAATAGACGAATTAACTCCAAAAAAAATTGTCGAAAAATTAGATAACTATATAATCGGTCAAAAGGAAGCAAAGAAACAGGTTGCTATCGCTTTGAGGAACAGGATTAGACGGTTGGCTCTTCAAGAGGATGTTAGAAGAGATGTTATACCTAAAAATATACTGATGATAGGGTCTACAGGTGTTGGAAAAACAGAGATTGCAAGAAGATTAGCAGAGGTTGCCAATGCACCATTTGTGAAGGTTGAAGCTACAAGGTTTACCGAAGTTGGATATGTCGGGAAAAATGTTGAAAGTATGGTTAGAGAATTGGTTGATTCTTCAGTCACCATGGTTAAAAAGGAAATGATGGAAGAAGTTAAAGATAAAGCTCAAAGGCTCGTAGAAGAAAGAATAGTAGAAATACTCGTTCCTTCAAAGAAAAGAGCAAAGACTCAGCCTTCATTTATGGATGTGATGCAACTTTTCAATCAAAGTGCGGAATATTCCCAAAAAAAGGATTATGATGAAAATGAAGACGAGAATCTCAGAAGAAGAAGAGAGGAATTATTAGAAAAATTAAGAAACGGCGAATTAGAGGATGTAGAAATAGAAGTAGAAGTCGAAGAACAATCTACTCCAATGTTTGCTGGATTGGGGCCAGAATTAGAAGACATGGGTATACAATTTGGAGAAATGTTTCAAAATCTCATGCCTAAGAAGAAAAAAAGAAGGCGAATGACGATTTCTGAAGCGAGGAAGGTTTTGGAACCAATCGAATCCGAAAAGTTGATCGATCAAGATAAACTAATTCAAGAAGGTGTAAGTAGAGCCGAAAATAGAGGTATAATTTTCATCGATGAGATCGATAAAATTACATCCAAAGGTGTTTCTTCAGGACCTGATGTATCTAGAGAGGGTGTTCAGAGAGATTTGTTGCCAATAGTTGAAGGTACAAACGTTATGACCAAGTATGGTTCAATTAGTACTGATTATATATTGTTTATAGCTGCTGGTGCGTTTAGTGAAGCTAAACCTTCGGATCTAATTCCTGAGCTTCAAGGGAGATTCCCAATTAGGGCAGAATTATCTGATTTGACTAAAGAAGACTTTATTAGAATACTTACCCAGCCCAAAAATGCAATACTAAAACAATATCAGTACTTACTCGAAACTGATGGGGTGAGAATTGAGTTCACTGAAGATGGCGTTGAAAGAATGGCAGATATTGCCTTTGAGCTCAACGAAAAGGTTGAAAATATTGGAGCAAGAAGACTTTACACTGTAGTCGAAAAAGTTCTTGAAGAGGTTTCTTTTGAAGCACCCGCATCAGGAGAATGGGAATTGAAAATAGATAGCAGTTATGTAGACCTAAGGCTTGGTAAAGTATATGGTGATGAAGACCTTAGAGAATATATCCTTTGATGAATGGTAGTGAGCTAATAAATTGTATATTTCAATAATATTTTTCGGAAGTGAGGACATATGCGATTAAATGGTTCCAAACTAATAATCATAATAGGTTGTGGAAGGTTGGGTTCTGAACTAGCTTTACAATTAAGTAAGTCTTACAATGTAGTAGTTCTTGATAAAGAAGAATCATCTTTTGAAAGATTATCCAAAAGGAATTTTACAGGTTTCACAAGGGTTATTGATACAAGCGATATGGCTGCATTAAAAGATGTAAATATTGAAAAAGCTCACATGGTTTATATTGTAACGCCGGATGACAATTTAAATTTTATGTTAGCCTATGGGATTAAAAAGTTGAATTCGGGAGTAAGAATAGCCGCAAGGGTGAATGATCCTTTGAAGAAATCAATTTTTATAAAAGCAGGATTGAATTTATTTTGCCCCATTGAAGATTCGGTAATTGATTTGGTTAAGGAATTGGAAGGGGAAGTAGTTAAATATGAGTAGAATTTTTTATATTATAGAGGGAAAAATATTAGCTTATTCTTTAGCTAAAAAATTACTCTTGTTAGGTAATCAAGTTTACTACGTCAGTAAAAATAATGAAAATTTGGAGATTTTAGATGGATTAAAGGTAAATTTTCCCGCTCTTGAGCTTGTAAAGCAGGATCCCACGGATATCAATTGGATAGAAAATTTGGATCTGAATAAAAAAGTGGAAGCCTTGATAATCATCTCTGAGGACGATGCGTTGAATTTTGTTGTATCTTGGTTGCTAAGACAGTATTATGAAGATATAAAGATAATATCTTTAGTCAATGCAGCAGAAAACGAAACTATTTTTAAAGGTATCGATGTTGAAACACTGGTTCCCATTTCTTGGATGCAAAAAATAATTGAATCTTCTTTGATTCATGAAGATATTACGGATTTTTTCAATCCCTATGTGGAAAAGTTATCTATTTTGGAACTTACAATACTTGAAAAAGATAAAGCTGTAAATAAAAAACTTAAGGAATTAAAGATTCCTCAGAATTCAATAATCGGAGTATTAATAAGAGAAGACGGAAATATAATGGTTCCTCAAGGTGAAACAACCATTTATGAGGGAGATAGGTTGATCGTTTTGGCACTAAAAGAACAAGTGGATGAAGTAAAAGAAACGTTAAAATAGAGGTGATCTAGTGCCTACTTACAAATATTTTCTAAAATTAAGGTATAAAACTATCTTTAGAGATACTGGAAATATTATAATCGGTCTATCTGTTTTAATAATTATTGTAGGTTCTACAGCTTTTATTTATGATTCTTTTAATGATTTTATTCCATTTTTGATTACTGGTATAATATCAATTCTTTGTGGGGGAATATTTTGGTTTATTGGAAGAGGAGAAAAGAGAAATGAATTAAACACACAAGATGCGGTTGTCACTGTTTTTTTTGTTTGGACAATAGCAATTTTACTATCTGCTCTTCCTTTTATTTTTTCTGGAGAATTGAATTTTTCACAAGCTGTTTTTGAATCGACTAGTGGATGGACAACGACAGGGCTTTCAATGTTTTCTGATGTTGAAACGCTGCCACGATCAATCTTAATTTGGAGATCGGTAATGCAATTTGTCGGTGGGGCTGGTTTCGCTATAATTACTGTAATTGTTGCCGGAACTATGGGTGTCGGTATATACCAGGCAGAAGGAAGAAGCGACAACTTAGTCCCAAATTTGAGAGAATCAGCAAGGATAATTATTCGAATCTATTTAAGTTGGACGTTGATAGGTATTTTACTTTTAGTTTTTGTTGGAAAACTTTCTTTTTTTGATGCCTTTAATCATACATTAACTGGATTATCCACAGGAGGATTTTCCACAAGAAATTCAAGTATCGCTTCTTTTGGTAGTTTGAGGGTAGAAGTAATTATTATGTTGCTAATGATTATGGGTGGAACAGGATTTGGAGTACACTATGCTGGATTATTGATGATTAGAAATTTTATTAGGAATCGTAGAGATTACCGATCCAAAAGAATTTCGTTAGTTGAGCTAAGAGAAAGGATCAAATCTGAGCCCTTTTTAAAAAACCCTGAAATTAAGACCATGTTTATAATTTTAGTTATTTCCTTTTTGTTACTTTTTTCTTTTACCACTGTTGAAATATACGGCCTTGTAGATGGTTTAGTTCATTCTGCATTTCAGAGTATTTCGACCCTAACAACAACGGGCTTTGCGACAGTATCTTTTTCAAAGTGGAATTATTTTGGATTGTTAATTATGACAATATTGATGATCTTAGGTGGTATGATGGATTCTACATCAGGTGGTTTAAAATTATTTAGGGTTTATATCGCTTTAAAATTGATCATTAACCAGATAAAAGAATTTTTTAAACCTTCTGGAACCACCTTTTATATAGAAGTATACAAAGGAGTGTCAAGAAAGAAAATTGATTTAAACTCAATAAAAAATGTATTAGTAGTCTTTACAATGTATTTTATTACCTATTTCATTGGTGTTTTTATCTTGTTAGCTTATGGTTATCCGCTTCATACCGCTTTGTTTGAATATGCTTCTACTTTATCTACTGTTGGACTTTCTACAGGTATTACCTCAAGTCAAGCTCCCTTAGGAGTGATTTGGACTCAAACATTAGGAATGTATTTAGGACGTTTAGAGTTTTTCGTCATTATAAATGCGATTATAAAATTGTTTAAAGATTTGAGAGAATTTTTTTAAAAATATTCACCGATACTTGAACGACCTTTTGTTTTTCATATTAAAAAACAAATTTAGGAAAGTAAAAAAATACCCGCCTAAACATGTGAGGCGGGTTTATTTTATCCTTTAACTGAACCAGCAAGTAAACCTCTTACGAAATATCTTCCCAATATGATGTAAACTATGAGTGTGGGAAGTGCAGCGATTAAAGCGCCTGCCATTTGAATGTTCCATTGAACGACTTGACTACCAGCTAAATTAACTAAAGCCACCGTTATTGGTTGTTTCGTCGGATCACTGGTTATCGTTACTGCAAACAAAAATTCATTCCATATATTTGTGAACTGCCATATTATTACCACTACAAATCCAGGCATGGATATCGGTAAAAGAATCTTTGTATAGGATTGCCATATGTTTGCGCCATCCACAGAAGATGCTTCTACTAGTTCGTTTGGTATTTCTTCATAGTAGTTTTTAAACATCAGGGTTGTAATTGGTATTCCGTATATAACATGGGTTATAATCAAAGCCGGTATGGTACCGTATAAACCTATTGCTTGAAAGAACTGTATCAGTGGAAATAATACACTTTGATAAGGTATGAACATCCCAAAAAGTATGAGAGCAAATACAATATTTGAATATTTGAATCTTAATTTTGAAAGGGCAAAGCCGTTAATTGAACCAATCATTGCAGATATTAAAGTAGCAGGTATAGTAAGGTAAAAGCTATTTTTTAGATTTGGACCTAACCTTGCAAACGCAGCTTTGAATCCTTCAATGGAAAACTTACTTGGTAGTTTCCACATGTTTGATATGGAAACTTCTTCAAATGGCTTAAAGGATGTGCTTATAGTTACATAAAACGGTAGAACATAAAATATTGTGAACACAGCAAGTATAATATAATAAATGGTGAGTGAAGTTTTATTTGTTTTCTCCGCCATCATCTTTCCCCCCTAAAGGAACTGTACAGATAAGGTATTATAACGGCCGCCACCATTATCAGCATTATTATTGCGATGGCTGATGCGATTGCGTATCTGTTGGATCTAAACATCTGTTCAAACATATAAATAGCGGGCATATCGGTAACGTTATTAGGTCCGCTTCCAGTCATAGCGTATATTAAATCGAATATCTTTAGTGACATGTGTCCTATTACTATCATTGCACTAAGTGTGATTGGTCTGAGCATCGGCATCTTTATTCTCCAAAACAATTGAGTGCCTGTTGATCCGTCTACTTGTGCTGCCTCTATCATCTCTTCAGGTATTGCTCTAAGCCCAGCTAAATACATTGCCATTACGTATCCCGACATCTGCCAGGTTGCTGCTATTATCACTGGTATCAGTGCAAGATTGAAGTTACCTATCGATTGGGTACTCGTATACCACATCCATTGTAAATTAGACCATCCAAGGTTTTCAAGTAATAAGTTAATTCCTTGTGGGGAGGTTGGTAGGTTTCCAGGTGCGAATATCCAACCCCAAACTGTACCTGTTACTACATAGGAAATTGCCATTGGGAATAAAAACAAGTTTTGAAAAAAACTTGAACCTCTCAATTTCTTGTCAATAATATTAGCTAAAAATATACCAAGTATTATACACCCCGCAAGGAAAAATAATGTGAAAAATAATGTATTCCATAAATCTGTTTGAAATCTGGGGTCGTTGAATAACCTTTGATAATTTCTTAATCCAATAAATTTATACTCTCCACTTAACAATGAGGAGAAACTGTTCCAGTTGGAAGTCGATGTTCTTATTGTTAAAAATATAAAATAATAGACAAATATACCAATGAAAGCCAAAGAAGGTAGGATTATAAAAAATCCGGCTCTTGCCTTTTTCTTTTGAACAGACATACATATCTCTCCTTATAGATAGTGGCATATCAAAAACCTCGGCCCAGAAAGGGCCGAGATTGCGTTATTTTAGATGTTAATCTGTGAGCAGATTTACGTCTTCAGCAGCCCATAATATCATTTGTTTGGCTTGTTTTACGTTTTTAGTAGTTACTAAGTTGTTAATGGCATCGTTGAATGACGTGACGAATGCTTCAGGAGCAGCAGAACCGTGAACGATGGATGGTGATATGATGAGAGTTCTGAAATCCTCAGCTGTTTCTATCAGATATGGATCGTCTCCTGGGTCTGCGTCAATTCTTGCAGGTATAGCACCTTTAATTGGATTAAATACTGATTGAGCCCTTGTAGAAGCCAAATATTTCAGGAAGATTAGTGCATTTTCTCTATTTGGGGCATTCTTTGGTAACCCGAAGGTGTCGGATACGAGTACAAATACAGCTTGTGTGCCAGGTAATTCGAACCATCCAAAGTCTTCGCCTGGTATCAAACCTAAGGTTTTGAAGTATCCTTCTGCCCAGTCACCCATTAAATTGAAAACGGCTTTGCCTTCATATAACAATCTTGCAGCATCTTGCCATGCTAAAGCTGCATGATCTACGTTAACGTAATCCATAAGTTGTACCATTTTTTCTAATGTACTGTCAAGCCTTTCATCGTTGAACGATAGTTCACCGTTAAATAAGTCGTTGTAATTTTTAGCTCCAAATTCGGCTACCATAAGATTCTCAACAAGTTGACCTGCAGGCCATTTGTTTTTATCTCCTAAAGCAAGTGGAGTGTAACCAGCAGCTTTTGCTTTTTCTAAAGCTTTTATGAATTCATTCCATGTCTGCGGTTCTTTAGTTAAACCTATTTCGTTAAATAATTTCTTGTTGTAGAATACAACATTGCTTCTATGCACTGTCAAAGGGATTGAATAAACTTCACCTTGATAACTTACTATGTCTATTAAACCTTCAGGAAATTTATCGTAGACTCTCCAAGCTTTTAGATATTCTGTTAAAGGTTCCATGAGTCCTGGAATTACGTATGTATCTGTTAACTCCCAACCAGCGTGTACTTGGAATGTGTCGGGTGGGTTTCCACCGAGCATTCTTGTTTTTAATACTGCTTTAGCGTTTGTTCCTGCTCCACCGGCAACAGTTGCGTTGATTACCTGAATGTTTGGATATAATTCATTAAAATCTTGAATAGTTGCTAGCAGAGCCTCTTCTTCTCCTCCACCTGTCCACCAGCTGAATATCTCTACCTGCCCACTTTGGGCAAAAATCATGGTGAAACTTAATACACTTAGAAGTACTATGCCTACTAACTTTTTCATACTACTCTACCTCCTCGTTTAATATGTATGGATATGAAACTTAAAAAATGGTACTAAAAATCTGTTTTTTGTTTTTTTATTATTTCTTTTGTAAAGAGATACCCTAATGCTAAAATAGTACCAGGATGATTAACAAGGGAAGATTCCCTCCCCCCTCTTTGAGAATTTGTAATGCCTTTAGAAATTCAAAAACTTGCCTTAATGCTTCTTCCTCCCCTCCTTGAAAATTGGATGAAAATCTTTTTATTTCTATAAATCTATGAAAAAGTTTTATTATCAAAAATCGAACATGTTTATATGCGATATTAGATTTTGTGATATTTCATACAATTTTTTACTATTTCCCATTATTTCATTTGTGCTTTCTTGTTGTTCTTTAATATTGTTGAAGTTTTTGTTGAGGTTTTCCATTATACTCTGTATAGATTTTTCCACTTTTTGCATTGCTGTGCTCATCTCTTGCGCACTTGCACTTTGTTCTTGCGCACCTGCAGTCATGTTTTCTATCCCTTGGTCCATCCTTTCTATCCTTTCTTTTATCCGGTTGAAACTTTTCTGTACATCCTCCATCTTTTCGTTTATTTCCCCTATCGTTCCTACTACCTTGTTCGTCGATTCGTTTACTTTGTTCGTCCCTTGCGTTATGTTGGTTAATATTTCAGATATTTCATCCGTTGCATTCCTTGATTCTTCTGCTAATTTCCTTATCTCATCCGCTACTACCGCAAATCCTCTTCCTGCTTCTCCTGCCCTTGCCGCTTCTATCGCTGCGTTTAGTGCCAAAAGGTTCGTTTGTTCCGTTATCGAGTTTATCGTTTCTACTATACTTTGTACGTTCTTGGCATTGCTTGCAAGTGTTTCTACTTCTTTTTGACTTTCTTTTGTCCTTTCTACCGCTTCTTTCACAGCTTGACTTATGCTTTCTATCGTTTTGCTTCCTTCTTCTGCAGCTTTACTTGTTTCATCTGCTTCTTCACTTAGTCTTTGCGCGTCTTGGGATACACCTTGTGCCGCCCTTGCTACTTCGTCTACCCCTGACGTTACTTCTTGAGTGAAGGCCGCAGAGTCTTCTAAGTCATTTTGTATGCTTTCAGTTTGATTTAAAATGCCTTTGTTACTTTTTGATAATTTCTCTGAAATATTGGAGAGTTCATTAGAAAATTTTTCGATATTGATACTTATTTCCTTGACACCTGATAAAGAAGATTTCAAAGTTTTTAACATGTTCGATAATTCTTCTGAAATTGTTCCTATTTCATCGTTTTCACAAGTATTGAAATCAACATTTAAATTTCCTTGCTCTATTAAATTTACTTTGTTTTTCAATGATTGGATTGGTCTAGTAATGGATCGCATAAAGAAGATTGATAAAAGGATAGCTAAAACAATTACTATTAGAGCAATTAAAGCTATATTGAAAGATCGTTTTAATGGTTCGTACATAATGTCTTGAGAATCGACTGCGGAAAATATAATCCATCTTAAGTCTGGTATTTTTAGATAGTAAATGTATTTATCTTCTTGATTTATAATACCCTTATCTTCAGTAATAATTGGAATTACTAAATTCTCATTATCTTTTGTGGAAACTAATATATTGTTTTCTTCATCAACAATATAATTTATTTGTGAACTATAAGAAGTAGATGATATGATGTTTTTGAAAGTTTCATAATCTATATCTAATCCTAAAATTCCTTCTCTGGACGAAGCAACAAATTTTGTAGCAAAAGTTAAAGTTGGTTTATTTGAAAAAGATTGGACATGCGAAGTAGTTAATATTGTTTTGTCTTCCGATGCAGCTGTTTGTGCCCATATACTACTTAAAGGATCATACTTTTGAGATATTTCAACTTCTGGTTCGATTATAAAAGAGCCATCTTGTAATACTACGTAAATATATTCTATTTCTGAAAAGGAGTTGACTACGTTTGAGAAATTCTGAAACATCCAGTTTAATCCGTTTTTTTCAAGGTTGCTAGATACGTATTCTGTCAATTCATGCACAGGGTTTAAGAACTTAAGAATAGCTTCTTTTTCTGTTTGTAATTGATTTAAAATATTATTTTCTGTATTTTCTTGAATAGTTGTGTAGTAATTGTAAAAGCTAAAAATGGAAATTAAGATCAATGGAATTATGGATGTGACGATAATTAAAAAGTATAACTTTGTTCTTATTTTCATAATATTTAGCCCCCTAAGATGTAAGGTTTAAGTTTTTTACCTAAGGTTGTTATAAGATATGTTTTAGTCATTGTTTAGCAAAAACTGGTAGGGAGAAGCTACGATATGTTCAATTGCAATTGAGGCTGCACCTGACAAAATAGCATCTTCTTTCTTTGAAGCAACTAGAATTTGTGGGATTTCATCTGAAAAAGTATATTGCTCTACTATTTTTTTTATTTCTCTAATAATAGAATTCCGTGCTTTTAAAATTCTTCCACCTATAATTACCGATTCAGGATCAATCGTATTTACCAGGTTCACTATCCCGATGGCTAAAAATTTACTGATTTCATCAATTGCTTTTTTAATTTCATCAGACTTTTTTGATTCATTTAAAATTATCTCTAATGGTAAATTAAATTCATCTGCTAACCTTGATAAACCTCCAAAATTTTCCAAAGGAATTAAATCTTCAGTTATGGCTGTATGGCCTATTTCTCCAGCAGAATTAGAAGTTCCCGAATATAACTTTCCGTTTATGATAATTCCTGCGCCGATTCCAGAATCACCTACAATAAAAACATAATTGTTAAATTTTTTTCCATGTCCAAACCACTTTTCACCCAAAACAGCACTGTTTGCATCATTTTCTAGCCATATTGTTTTTTCATAGTGTTCTTCTAAATGTTCAACGAGTGGGTAATCTTTTAGCAAGGGGAAAGGATGAACTGATCGTAAAATTCTTTTTTGGCTATCTATCAATCCAGGCATAGCGATACCCATACCCTTAATTTTGTTGAAATCTACTCTGGAGTTATTGATCAATTCGTCGATTATTAAAATTAGATTTTTTAAAACATCAGTCGGTCTTCCATATGAATTTATTTCTTTTTCAACAATCTTGATTTTTTTTCCTTTAAAATTAAATATTCCCGTACGTACAATGTTTACACCAAATTCAACACCTATAACATAAAAAGCATCTTCTTTGAGCCTTATTAGTGTTCGTTTTCTGCCTAATTTACCATCGACAGTTCCAACTTCCTCTACTAAATCCCTGGAGATTAATTCATTTATGATATTTGTGATAGTAGCGTTTGTTAGACCTGTTATATCAGCTATTTCTGATCTTGTGCTTGTCCCTTTAGAGTTCAATAATTCTAAAACTAAGGATCTATTACGTTCTTTAACTAATTCGATATTGTAGGTTTTATTTGCCATCAGTAAACTCCTTTGCTTTTTATTTATATTAGATTAAGAGACCCTAAAACTTAATTAATAGAATCTCTCTACTTCTTTCCCCGCTCTTCTAAAAAAGGGACCTTCGGTCCACAAAATCATGAGGGTGGGGAGGATTCCGCCCTGTGACCCTTTCAAAATAAAAATTTTTTTTTGAAAATCGTTTTATTTTGAAGTTATTTCTTCTACTTTTAATTTAAATACAATTTTATGCTAATGTCAAGTTTGTTCATGAGTGTTTAGAGACAATTATTACCATTTAAAAGCAATTATTTGGGAATATCTAAGAAAATCATACTTTTTTTATTTAAAAAAATCTGGCCTATATATTTATAGTTTAATACTTGAACGAGCTTGTTGTTTTCATATAAAAACTCCATAGAATACTATTCAATATGCAATAATGTAAGGTTTTAATTTAAAAATAGGTTGGATTGACGCTTTCCTTGAAGTCTTTTATGCAGAAAACTAGAGTTAAAGCTAACTGTAGAATGACACCTTAAATGTGCTGCCAACCATCCATTTTGATTCAAATTCTATTTTATAATTTGCTAGTTCGCATAGATACTTAACCACAGCCAAACCCAACCCCGATCCCTTGGCGTGATTCTTTGCCTCTACGCCACGATAGAACCTTTCAAAAATTCTATTTTGTTCTTCTTCTCTTATGCCTATACCTTCATCTTTTATAATGAGTTGTTCGCCTAGAAAATCAATGTAAATATCAGAATTTTCGTAAGAGTATTTAATCGCATTTGAGAGCAAATTTCTGAAGATTGTGTAGAGTACAAACTTGTCACCTTTTATAGACTGAATTTGACAATTGAATTGTAACTTAACCTTTTTTTCTAATATCTTTTCATAGAGATCATTTACTACTTCATTGTATAGAGTACGTGGATTTATTACTTCTTTTTTTAATTCGTATTCTCCAAATTCTGCTTTCGAAAGAAGGGTTAGTTGAGAAATTATATTTTCTATTCTGTCAAGAGATTCTTCGATTTTGGTAACTTGTTTTAAAAATTGATTGTCTTTCATGAAATCTTTGAGAATTTGAGTATTTCCTTTTGCTATAGTGAGGGGAGTTCTGAGTTCGTGGGATACAGAAGTTATGAAATCTTCTTTCACTTTTTTTAGTAATTCAAATTCTGTTTTGTTTTGTAATATTAGAAGTTGATATTCTTTTTTGTATGTGAGTTTGCAAAACTTGCTGTAACCTTCAAAGAAATATATATTTGTTTCTAATTCATAGTCTTCATTGTTCAATATATGTTTTGCAAGCTGATCGATTTCGTTGAAACTTATGGTGTTCAATAATTCTTTGTTTGTTCCTAATCCCCAAGCTTTGGCTGTGGTATTTGCGTTAAGTATAGTAGTTTTGTTTTCTAACTGTAATACGGCATCTTCTAAAGAATCGAATATTTGAAAATCAAATGAACAGGTATTTTTCATATTTTATTTTCACCGTTGTTATCTACTGTAAAAGCGTTTTTGTTGAACTTGTATCCTACGTTTCTAATAGTTTTTATCCAATCTTTACCGATCTTTGACCTAATCATGCTTATATGTACGTCTATGACTCGGTCTGTAATAAATTCATCTCCAAACCAAATTTTGTCGATAATTTCTTCTCTTGTGTAAACTTTTTCTGAATTTCTGGCTAATAGATCAAGTATTTCGAACTCTTTTGATGTCAATTCAATATTTTTACCTTTGTAAGTTACTAAATAATTGTTTGAATATATTTCCATGGGTCCAAAAACCATTTTACTTTCAGATTTTTTAAGTCTTTTTAATAAAGCCCTAACCCGTGCTGTAACTTCTCTTGGATTGAAGGGTTTAGTGATATAGTCATCTGCTCCTGACTCAATTCCTAAGATTTTTTCTCCATCTGTATTTTTTGCAGAAATAATTATGATGCCTATTTCTCTATTCAATGCACGAACTTTTGGCAATTCATTAACTGCGTCTCCATCCGGTAACATCAAATCTAATAAGATTATGTCGATGTTTGATTCTTTATTCAAAACGTTCCTCATTTGAGATAAAGTACCGGCTTCAAAGATTTCTAAATCTTCTAATCGAAGATAAGTTTTTAGTATATCTCGTATATCTTCATCATCTTCAACAATAAGAACCTTAGGCATGAGAAAGCCTCCGTTTATAGATAGTCCTCGATTTCCTTACCTGTTTCTATGTAAACTATTTCTTCACAAAGATTTGTGGCGTGATCAGCGATTCTTTCAATGTCTCTTGTCAATAATATATATGGTATGATAAGTTCTTTGTTGAATGATTCATCCTCTAATTTTTGCACAGCTATTTTTCGAATTTGTTTTTCTAGGTTGTCTACTTCGTCATCTCTTTTCCAAATTTTCACAGCTTCTTCAATATTTCTTTCTCCGAATGCTTTATATGAGTCCTTTATCATCTCTAAAGATATACCGAACATCTTTTTTATTTCTTTAGTATTTACTATGTCTTTTAGATCAATATGCGCATAGATTTTAGTTTTTTCAGCAATATTGCAAGAAAGATCACCTATTCTTTCAAGATTGTTTGCGAACTTTATCATTGTTACTGCGTAACGTAAATCTTTTGCTAAAGGACGAAATCTGGCTACGATTTGATAGACTGACTCTTCAATTTGGCGGTTTAAATCATCTATTTGATCATCTGCTTTTAAGACTTTTTCGGCTAATTCAAGGTTTTTATCTTCTAAAGCTTTGATAGAATTTTCAAAGGATCTTAAAACGACGGTTAAAAGCTTAGATATTTCACTTGTTAATCGTGTCATTTCAGTTTCAAAATGTGTGTAATCCATCTATTCCACTCCCCATTTTCTTGTATAATTTCTATTGTTTTTTTAACTATTCAATTTTTAGCTAATTCTACCATTTAAATAATCTTCTGTCAATTGTTCTTTGGGACTTTTTATAATGTCTTCTGTTTTTCCGGATTCTATAAGTTCTCCTTGAAACATAAAATACATATAATCTGAAATTCTTATAGCTTGGGCTAGGTTATGAGTTACAATAATTATAGTATAATTTTCGGATAGGTGTTCAATTAGATTCTCAATTTTTTGCGTAGCTATAGGGTCTAGGGCAGATGTGGGTTCGTCTAATAAGATTATTTCAGGATCAACAGCAATGGCTCTAGCAATACATAAACGTTGTTGTTGTCCACCAGAGAGAGAACTAGCTGGTTTGTCGAGATCGTCTTTTACTTCATCCCATAACGCTGCCCTTTTTAGAGCCGTTTCAACGATTGCATCCATTTTTCTTCCATTTCTTTTTGTATGTAACTTTACACCGAATGCGATGTTTTCATAAATAGTCATTGGAAAAGGTACTGGTTTTTGAAAAACCATTCCTATTTTTTTTCTCAACAATGATAAATCAATGTTATTTTCATATATATTTTTACCATCAAATATTATTTCTCCATTGGTTCTATATCCAGGAATTTCATCGTTGATTCTATTTATACTTCGCAACAATGTGGATTTTCCACAACCTGAAGGACCTATTATTGCACTAACTTTTTTCTTTTTAATTTCCATATTTATATCTTTTAAAGCTTGTTTTTGAGCGTACCAACCATTAAAATTTTTGATTTCTATAACAATTTCTTTTTCTGTACTCAACTTTTTTGTTTTCCTCCTCTTACTTTAAACGCTATCGAATATATGACTAAAATAAGTATTATTAAAAATGCGGATGTTGCTTTTGCCATCCATTGTGCATTTTCTCCATATGCCATGGTTATAAAATATATGTGAGTTGGAAGAGTCATAACAGGATCGAGTAGAGATTTTGGTAACTGAGTTGAATAAAAGACTGCACCAGTCAATAAAACAGGGGCGGTTTCTCCAATAACCCTTCCAGTGCCAATTAATATTGCGGTTATTATTCTATTTTTTGCTGCTGGAAACAGTATTTTGTAAATAGTTTCTGTTTTTTTTGCTCCTAAAGCATAGGCTGATTCCCTTAATTCTCTTGGTAGAGATGTAAGGGCTTCTTTTACCGATGAGGATATTACAGGTAAAGTCATTATAGCTAAAGTTAAACTTCCACTGAGAAGCGATGTTCCAAATCCAAGAGTTATTGAAAAAAGAGCTAATCCAAACAATCCATAGACAACAGAAGGAACACCAGATAAAGAGGTAACGGATATGTCAATTATTCTTCCTAATCTTGATTTTGATCCATATTCTGAGAGGAAGGTACCAGTGAGAACTCCTATTGGAATGGATAATAATAGAATGAAAAATATCATCAAAAAACTTCCCAATATAGCCGGTCCTATTCCACCGGCTGTCATTCCTTGACTGGGGTATTCTAAGAAAAAAGAAGGATTAAAATATCTTGCACCATCTACTATAACTATTACAATTATTGACAATATTATACCAAACGCAATATAACTTATGATTCTGAAAATGATTGAAATTATTGAATCTATTCCTGTTTGTTTCTTCATTTTTTTCAACTCCTCGTTACTCTCCTAGATATCATCGTTAGAATAAAAGATATCATTAGTAAAATCAAACCGGCAACGAATAAAGCAGAGTAATGAATACTTCCAATCGGCACTTCTCCCATCTCACTTGCTATAGCAGCGGTTAAAGGTCTAACCGGATCCCATATTGATCTAGGAATTATAGCAGCTCCTCCAGCAACCATTAATACAACTATAGTTTCCCCTATAATTCTATTTATTGTTAGAATTATTGAATTTAAAATTCCTGATAGTGCTGCTTTGCTTACTATTCTAAATCCAGCAGTGAACCTACTTGCTCCCAAGGCTAATGCACTTTCTTTTAGACTGATATCAATTGCTGATAATGCTTCCTGCATAAGTGAAGCGGCGTATGGTAGGGATAAAATAGATAGCCCAATTGCTGCTAATAGTAAATTACCTAAGGACCAAGCTCCAAAATTCATAAGGATAGGTGAAACATAAATAAATAAGAATGTACCAATTATAACAGTGGGTACTCCAGATAGCAAATCTATTGCTGATTTTATAATTTTTTGTTCTGTGTTTGTGGCATAATCGTACAAGAAAAATGCAATTATATACCCTATGGGTATAACCATAATAGAAGCGAAGCCCGTTAATATGAAAGACCCTACTATCATTGCCAACATGCCATATTCTGGTGGATCATATGTTGGATACCAGTATTTACTAGTAAAAATCTCAGCCCCAACTTCCGTCAGGGCTGGAATAGTTTCTCTTATGATAAAGATGAATAGACCAATTAATGCTACTATTCCCACCATTGCGACCGCGGTAATTATACTTTGATTTATAATATTTTTGAAATCTCGTCTATTCACAAATAAAGCACTCCTTTTAAAGGATTAACTTTTAAAATCCGTATGCTGCTACATACCCGGCCTGTTCAACTAATTCTTGACCTCGTTTTGATAGCCCAAATGTCAAATACTGTTTTACCGGTCCAGTTTCAGGGTAACCGTTTGTTCCATCAACAAACATATACAATGGTCTTGAAATTGGATAAACAGAATTTAAAATATTCAGTTTTGTTGGTTGTACACCATCAACAGATAAAACCTTTACGTCGTTAGTTACATACCCTACTCCTGTATAAGCTATCGCATATTGGTTTTTAGCAACTGATTGAATTTCTGCTTGTGTTGATTCCAGCATTTGAACTGTTGGTACCATTCTTTCACCTTTTAAAACTTTTTCTACGAATGTTTCGTAGGTCCCAGAGGCGGAGTTTCTTGAATATACGACAATCCTTTGGTTTGGTAAATTTGGATTCAATTGGTTCCACCTTGTGATTTTACCAGTGTAAATCTTTGCCAATTCTTCTATAGAGATTTCATCTATTCCAAGATTAGGATTAACAATAACAGCTATTCCATCGTATCCTAAAACTACGGGGATGAAATACTTTCTTTTTTCGGACATTTGTTCCAATTCTGATTCTTTAAGCCATCTGCTCGAGTTTGCGATGTGTGTTGTTCCGTTGAATAAAGCAGAAATACCTGTTGAAGATCCTGCACCTTCCAATGTTATTGATAAATCTGGATACATATCTTTTAGCTCTTCTATCCAGAGTTGTGCTACTGGAAAGATCGTGTTTGAACCTTTTATAACAAGTGTTTCTGCGAAACTGAAAAGGGCTATACCCACTAAAACTAAAGTTAATAATACCTTCTTCACAATAATTCCCTCCTTAATTTAAGTTTTTCAATGTAATCATAACAATCTTTTTTTTGGATAAAATCAAGTGATGTTAAGAAATATTAAGGAGGAACTCCACTTATATTTAAACATACTGTATGAGCTTAAAAAATAAAATTGATATTACATTTTGATAAATTTTTTTGTCTTTAATTTTTTTCAATAATTCAAAAATTTGTGCTATAATTATATTGTACCTTAATTTACAAGACCTAATTGAGCTTTTTTAGAAACGTTAAGAGGTGTTTGATTATGTTGATTGAATCGAAAAGTTATGAGAAAGAGGTTGAAAAACTATTAAGTGTTAGGTTTACCCAGAGAGAAAGAGAAAGACTAAGAGTCGCTTATGATTTGGCCGAAACTGCTCATGGTGGTCAGTATAGAGATTCTGGAGATGAATTTTTTGAGCATCCAAAAAATGTTGGATTGATACTCGCCGGTTTAAAAATGGATGTAGATACTATAATAGCTGGTCTTTTGCACGATGTAGTTGAAGATTGCGGCGTTCCAATAGATAAAATAAAAGAACTTTTTGGAGTCGATGTTGCCAATATAGTTTTAGGCGTTACCAAGATCAGTAATCTAAAGCTTAATGAACGGCTAAACGAAAAAGACATGAAGTCTTTAGAGAAAGTTGAAACTATACGAAAGATGCTTTTCGCTATGTCTGAAGACATAAGAGTCATTATCGTAAAATTGGCTGATAGATTACATAATATGAGAACTTTGGAATTTGTCGACAGAAAAAAGCAAATAGCCAAAGCAGATGAAACTTTAAAAATATACGCGCCTATAGCCCATAGATTGGGTATTTATAAGATCAAGGAAGAATTGGAAGATTTATCTTTTCGTTATTTGTATCCAGATACGTATTTTGATTTAAAGTCTAAAATCGAGGAAAAATTAAGACTTGGACAAAATAGATTGAATGAATATGCCCAGATTATTAAGCATGAGCTTGATAATCAAAAAATCAAAGCAACTGTTGAGGGACGTTCTAAACATTTATATAGTATATGGGATAAAATGATTCGAAAAGGGGAAACTTTAGATGAAATCTATGATTATATTGCTCTTAGGATAATTACCGAAGATCAGAATAAATGTTACGCAGCTTTGGGAATAATACATTCTATTTGGTCCCCTATTCCAGGAAGGATAAAAGATTATATTGCAACTCCTAAATTTAACGGTTACAAATCTCTACATACCACTGTTATAACCCATAAAGGAGATCCATTAGAAATCCAAATTCGAGATTGGAAAATGCATGAAGAAGCCGAATACGGTTTGGCTGCTCATTGGGTTTATAAAGAGGGTGTTAGTCCTGAAAAATTGAAATTTCTCAATGATTTGATGGAGTTGCATAGATATATAGCTCAAAATGCTTTTGAATTGAAAGATATCGAAACAAACCTTCTCTCAAAAGAAATTTTTGTATTTACACCTAAAGGAGAAATAATTCATTTACCCAGAGGAGCCACACCTATTGATTTTGCTTTCGCTATTCATACTGAGGTTGGCAATCATTTTTCTGGTGCGAAAGTCAACGGTAAGTTAGTTCCTATCTCACACAAATTGCAGACTGGCGATATAGTAGAGATACTAATCAACAGGAATTTTCAGGGACCTAGCATTGATTGGTTAAAATATGCTCGGTCGCCTAAAACCATATCAAAGATCAAAAAATATTACCGACAAAAAAATGAAGTAGAGTTAATAGAAAGAGGGAAAGACAAGTTTAGAGAGCTCTCTAAAAAGCTTAATTTTTCCATGGATGAAATTCTTGAAAAGTTGAAGGAAATAGGATTTTACATTAAATACAACATAAAAAGTGACGAAGAATTTTTTATAAAATTATCTTTAGAAGATATCAGTATTAACACGATTAGAAATATTTTCACCCTAAGCGAAAAAGAAGAAGAGAAACTGGTACCTGCAGTTGAAAAATCTATTTCGAATAGAAAAGGTATCTCCGTTCTTGTTGACGGTGAAGAGGGAGTTGAAAGCTATTTTGCAAAATGTTGTATGCCTGTTCTAGGAGATGAAATTATAGGTGTGATAACTCGAAGAGGAATCGGTATACATAGAAAAGATTGTAATAATATTCAGGATATCGATGAAACTAAAAAAGTGACTGTTGCGTGGAACGAAAACAATCAAAATAAATTTTTGACCGTGTTATTGATAGATGTGGAGAGCAAAAATGTTATAAATAACGTAAGAAACGTTATAAATAATGAAGGTGGACATATAGAAAAATTCGAAATGAGGAGTAATTCTAATTTCCTTAACCTTAGAATATATTTGTCCGTTCAGAATTTAAAACATCTGAGTCTTTTAAGTAATAAATTAAAAAATTCTAAGGGTGTTTATTCTGTTAGGAGGGTATAATTTGAGGGCTGTAGTTCAAAGAGTTGCACAAGCATCTGTTACTGTTTCTGATAATATTGTTGCGCAAATAGAAAAAGGACTTCTGGTTTTCTTGGGTATTTCAAAGAGCGATCAAGAATCAGATATTAGTTGGATGACTGATAAGATAGTAAATCTGAGAATTTTTGAGGACGATCAAAACAAAATGAATAGATCTTTACTAGATGTTAATGGTGAATTGCTTATTGTGTCTCAGTTTACTTTATACGGTGACTGTAGAAAAGGGAGAAGACCATCTTTTACTGATTCCGCAAGTCCGGATGATGCTAGAGCCCTCTACGATAAGTTCCTTTCATTCCTTAAAGAAAAGTACACTATAAACGTTCAACAAGGGGAATTTCAAGCTCATATGAGAGTAAATATTGTCAACGATGGTCCAGTGACTTTACTTTTAGATTCACAGAAGCTGTTTTGACTTTAATAAATATCATTTGATCGGAGGGATTTTATGAAAGAAGTTGAAGTTACGGTTTTTGTCTACAACGAAGATCCATTCGAGGCGCATATTTCTTCTGAAGGTGTAGAATCAGGAGTTAATCAATCTAATGTGCATAAAATATATTTAGGTTACGAAAAACCTCAAAAAGGTGTGGTTGTTAAATTCAAACTACCTAACGGTGAAAAAAAATACGTTAGGGGTTAATAGATGACTCTATTTCTTTTATAATTTCACTAATATCAATTGGAGAGAAGTATAATATCTCCTTTTTTATTGATTCAAAGGTTTTTATAAAGTATTTATTTTGGTTCCCTGTACTTATTTCCAGGAAACACTCTATTAATGCTGCTATTAAATCCGAAGTTTTCACGTATGGTCCATAATCATTTTCAAACGGGGCATATATGTGATTTTCAAATTTTTTAATCTTCTCTTTTAGTATACTTTTATGGTTGTACCAATCTTTAATGAAGTCTTTTTCTATTTCTCCAATTATTTCTTCTAAGCCGCTTACTTTTCTTTTAGTCGGGCTTATCACGTCACCTGTAAATGCTTCCGGCAAATCATGGAGTATCGAAGCAATCATAATATCGTAAATTTCTTTCACTTGCAAATTAGCTTTTAGAGCTAAGATGTAAGAAATTAGAAAAACGAAAAAGGTATGTGAAGCTACCGAACTTTTGATATTTCTATGATTTTTATTCCACCTTGTCATAGTTACAAGTCTTGTGGATATCTCTAATAGTTCATGAGCTAATTCTTCTATCTCTTTTTTATCTTGTATATTCATTTTTTTTATTTTCGTTTGATTTTTTGTTTTAGGCTCTGTGTAATATTCGGGAAATACTCTTTCGTTAATACTGGCTTCTTTTTGAGCGACGAGAAGGTTTATCATTCTAACTTTTTTTTCAGTTTCTTCATCAAAAGTATAATGAATTAATAGTTTTGGGCTAATATTGCTATCAAAATTCGATTCTACTTCTTTATAGGTTTTGTTAATGACTTCATCCCAAAGTTTTTTGCCTTTTTCTTCAATCTTGCTTTTGGTAGCCAATGATATGTCTGATAATACTATTTTAGGAATCGCTTCATATATTTTGTTGTGAAGTATTTTTACCAATTTTTCTTCTGGTTCTTCAGAAAATACAAATAAACTTAAAAGAAGATTGTTGTATATATTGTCAGATTCGCTAAATCTTACAATTGCAGGATTGTTGTTCCATCTGTAAACTGTAAACAAATTAGAACTTTCTAAAAGAAAATTACCGATGTTCATAAAGAGATCTGCAAGGAACTCATCACTTCTTTAAGAGGCGGAAGCCCGTTTCAGTGATGAGAGGAATGCAGAATTTTCCCTCCTTTCCCATAATAGAGTTTTAGTTTTACTTACCAGGATTAAATCTTTGCTTTTCGCACTTCTATGAATTACAGTGCCATCAAGTTTTCTTATATCAAAATATCCAGTTGAACGTCTTCCAAATATGAAACATTCAATACCCTTGTATTTTACTTTATCAAACAATCTAAAACCATGTACTAGATAAGGTGCTTGGTTAAGTTTTCTTATTCCTCCCTTTAGAATTTTAGCTTTGTGTATTTGTCTATTGTGTTGTCTAACCATTTTAATGTGATAATAATTCTCTAATTGTTTTGCTTGAGGATGACCACTGATACATAAGGCGTCTATTCTATGTGTTTTAGGTAGGTTGTTCTGTATCCTTGTTTTTTTAGTGATATATCCATAAGTTAGATGAACATTAGGGTATAGCGTTTTTAATCTATTGTATAATGTCCATCTCATAATACCCATAAATGTAGCATCTTTAAACTTTTGTCCTCTTTTAAAATTCAATTTAATTTTCCCATTGTGGCAATTCTTATGACATGTTTCGCATAATGTAATTAAATTATTCGGTGCGTTTCCACCTATTTGCCTACTTTTGATGTGGTGAACATTGAGTCTTTTATCTTTGGTTTTGCCTTTGCAGTGTTGACAGGTATAATTATCTCTCCATAGAACATATTCCCTTACATTCTAAAAAGCTAATTGTTCCCCTTGTTGGTATTGTTTGCCTTCAATGTTAGGATTCTTAATCTTTTGTATATCGAAGCTTGCAACTTCTACTACAACTTTTGTAATAGGAAGCAAATGATGAAGTAGATCAATCAGCTTAATGTGCGATTTTATTTTATGTTCTACCGATGGTGCAAGCTATCCTTTGTTTTTACTGTGAACACGATTAAAAAAACGTGGTTTTCTATACCTTGTTTTTCTGAAACGTCTATCTCTACGATACTGTCGTTTCTGAGCTAAAAGTTTAGTTATGTCGTCCCTTGTTTCAACTTCTGCTGCTAAAAGCTCTTTCTTCTCAGTAGTAGCAGACAAACCTACAGTTTTACTTCCTGCATCTATTCCCAGAGTAATAGGTTGTTTATAGCCGCTACTACCATAGAGGAGTTGAATGGTAAAAGGTTCTTTTCTAACAACCTTAGCTTTACCATCTTTAAGTAGTTTTCTTGCCTTTGAAGGTTTACAAGGCATAAGAGGTTTCCCATGTTTGTTTAAAACGTACACTAACATAAAGTGCATCTCCTTAACGGAGTTGTTCTCCTGCCCCAATGTTATATAGGCTTTTTACGTTTAGCTCACTATCCCTACCCCTCAGGATTGTTTAAAGCTAAACAACAGAGCGACGGACTAGGAGAAAGATCCGAAGGTGTTATGACCTATATAACGTAGCCCGATGATCTTCCTTTAGAGGCGTGAGCCTGTTTGATCCTGGCTGAGGGTAGTCAACTAAGGCTTATTCATCATAAGCCTCTGTCTTTATACGGTGGGTAGTTGACTCAATCACCTTCTTCAATTAATTCAATATTTAGCTTTTGCATTTCTTAATTATTTTAACACATTTTTTTATTTATGATTATTTGAATTGATGGTATAATTTAAAATGTATTTTTAATTGTTAATAAGAGAAAGGGGTTTGTATGTGAAAAGTATTTTCATCGCTGGAATTTCTGGATCAATTGGTCAACAAGCATTAGAAGTGTTAAATAAAGGATGGTTTAAAGACAACTTCAAGATAGTAGGAGGATCCGTTTATAAAAGTTGGGATAAATTAAAAAAAGCAATCGATAAATACAATTTGATTAGTGTTGGGATTGTTGAAAATAATGAAAATATTCCTAAAACTTATAATGGATGTCGAGTTTTTACTGGAGTAGATGCTGCTGAAAGGAGCATGGAGTTTTGTAATCCTGATTACTCTTTGATCGCTACTTCCGGTTTTTCAGGTCTGAAAAACACTTTAAAGGCTATCGATGTTTCTCAACGGGTATGTTTGGCAAATAAGGAATCGATTGTGTGTGGTGGCAATTATGTTTTGGATTATGCTAGTAATCTCAAAAAAGAGATAATTCCGGTTGATAGTGAACATAGTGCAATATTTCAACTTTTGATGGGGGAAAGCTCGACTCCTGAAAAAATTATATTAACGGCTAGCGGGGGTGCTTTAAGAGATTACCCAGTTGAAGCCCTTGAAAATGTTTCAGTGGAAGAAGTACTGAACCATCCAGTTTGGTCCATGGGGAAAAGAATAACCGTTGATTCTGCGACGATGGTAAATAAATCTCTTGAATTATTTGAAGCTTATTATTTATTCAAAATAAACAATATCGAGGTAGCCATTAATAGAAACAGTAGAATTCATTCTATGGTTCAATTTTCTGATGGCGTAATTAAGATGCATTACGGACTTGCCGATATGAAAATTCCAATAGCTTTTTCAATTTCTTATCCTGAACGAAATTTTGTTTTTGAAAAACCCGATTTTTTTTCAGAGAAGATACAGTTCGAAAGAGTAGATTTCGATAGATACCCTTCTCTGAAATTAGCTTACAGCATTCTTGGAAATGCTCCTTTACAGGATGCATTTAACGGAGCTGACGAGATTGCAGTGGATAGTTTTTTAAAAGGTCTAATTAAATTTGGAGATATTTATCGTGTGATATACAAAACGGTAAATGAGATGCAAATTCAGTTTTCATTTGCAAATAGCTTGAGTTTTAATAATTTTGATGATATACTTAAAGTGGATAAAATCAGTAGAAATATAGCGAAAAAAAATATTATGGAGGTTACCGAATGACCGTTCTATTATCAATTGTTTGGTTTTTGATTATTATTTCCGTTATTGTAGTTGTTCATGAATTTGGACATTTTATTTTTGCAAAAATTTTCAAGACGAGAGTGGAGGAGTTCTCTATTGGATTTGGACCCGCATTATTCAAAATTCCAGGTAAAGAAACTACCTTTCGATTCAATATTGTTCCTTTGGGTGGATATGTTAGATTGGCTGGTGAAGAAGTATTAGAGGAGGGTTATGAGGATACTGATCCTGCCCTGTTTTACAATAAAAAACCTTTCCAGAAATTTTTGATAGCTTTTGCAGGCCCCTTGTTTTCCTTTCTTTTAGGCTATTTTCTTTTTGTAGGAATAGCCGGTGTTTACGGTTTTCCTGAGGTGATTGTTGAGAGAGTAGGAAAGGACAGTATCGCTGCTCAAGCAGGTCTTGAACCTGGTGATATTATTAAAAAAGCGAACAGTGAGTACGTATTTAATCCTTCGATTTTAGAGATGGAAATAGCGTCTGGGAAACCATTAGATTTAACTGTTATAAGAAATGGGGAAGAAGTTGCAGTTACCTTGAATCCTGAACTTACCAATAAAAGGGCAATTTTTACTTTACAAGGAATCGAAGATACCGAATCGCTCAATCTGAAAAACAAACAGATTGTTTCATTAAATGGCGAAGAAGATTTATATATAGTTATGAGTCGATTGGAAAGTGGTGATCCGATAGAGATACAGTTAGAGGATGGAACTATTATTGAAGGTAAGTTATCTCAATATTCGTATTTCCCACCCACGTATGAAACAGGTATCGTATACGCTACTTTTTCAAATGTTATTGCAAATGGTAACAATGTTTTTCAAGAGGGAGATAAAATAATTGAAATTAACGGGATATCCATTACCAATGGGTCTGATTTGCAAAATGTAATTTATCTAACCCAATTGAATAGTGGAGAATTAATGTTTGCTGTTTCTGCTAAAGAAATTATTAATGAGTATAAGCCTTTTACTGCTAATACTCTTGCATTGCTAATAGAGAGAAATGGGCAGATAATTAATATTAATTTACCCAAAAAAGAATTTTTAGATTTCATCGTTCAACCCGGAGTTTTAGAGGTCCCATACGAAAACTGGCACCCTAAAGGTGTTGAGGCTCTTACTGTTCCAATTCAATGGGCAAATAATTTAATTTCTTTAACGTTTAGATCTTTTGGGCAGTTATTCACCGGCAGGATGAGTGCCGATCAAATAGCCGGCCCCGTTGGAGCAGCTGCCATAATAGGTCAGGCAGCAATGGTTGGATTCGATGCTATTTTAAATTTAACCGCTTTGATAACTATCAGTTTAGGAGTTTTTAATTTGATTCCAATACCTGGTTTAGATGGTGGAAGAATCGTTTTTTCTATCTATGAAATGATAACTAGGAAAAGGGTAAGCCCAAAAGTAGAGGCGATAGTGAATACTATAGGATTTTTATTCTTAATATTTTTGATGATTTTCGTCACTTACAACGATATAATGAGATTTTTCTAATGAGGTGTTTTAAATGTTCTCACAAAAAGTAGTTGATGTTGGTGGGGTTAAAATTGGTGGAAAGTACCCCATTGTTATCCAAAGTATGACGAATACAGATACAGCACATATTGAGAAAACTCTGCTTCAAATTGAACGATTGAAAAATTCTGGTGCTCAGATTGTAAGGGTATCAGTGAGAAGTAAAGATGACATTCAACCATTTAGTGAGATTGTAAAAAGAGCTCAAATACCTTTAGTTGCGGATATTCACTTCGACTACAGATTAGCAATAGATTCTATTAAAGCAGGTGCTTCGAAAGTAAGAATAAACCCGGGCAATATTGGCTCAGATGTTAAAATACGTGAAATAGTTAAAGTTGCTAAGAATTATAACGTCCCAATAAGAGTGGGGTCTAATTCTGGTTCGATTGCTAAGGAATTTTCTGATTTACCAAGACATAAAGCATTGGCTGAAAGCGCTTTAAAAGAAGTTAGATTGTTAGAAAAAGAAGGTTTTTACGATATTGTTGTTTCTGTCAAATCTGTTGATGCAAAAGAAACCTTCGAAGCCAATAAATATCTTTCGGGTTTGATACCTTATCCTTTTCATATCGGAGTTACTGAAGCGGGTGTTTTTGAGGATGCTATTATATTGTCTTCAGCAGGCTTAGGGTCTTTACTTATAAACGACATAGGAGATACAATCAGAATATCCATCAGCGGGGATCCACTCAGAGAAGTTGAAGTGGCAAATGATTTGCTAATAGCCTTAGGTTTAAGAACGGGGGTAAGAGTCATAGCATGTCCTACTTGCGCAAGAGCAGAGATCAATGTTGAAAGTTTAGTCTACGAGGTAAAAAGAATTTTAAAAGACAAAGAGGTTAAAAAAAATATTACGATAGCGGTCATGGGGTGTGTTGTTAACGGTCCTGGTGAAGCTAAGCACTCCGACATTGCTATAGTTGGTACCAAAAATGGATCGGCGGCTTTTTTTCTAAAAGGGGAGCTTTATGGAACCATCAAGAGCAATGAGATAAAAGAGAAGCTTTTTGAAGTTATAGAGTTTTTTCAAAATTCCTAACTGAAGAAGGGAATATTATGGAGATAGATCCTATTACTGGAAAGAAAACTGATAAAGAGATAAAAAAGAGGAAGATAAAAAAATCAAAAGATCACAATATTTCTACTTCTGAAATAAAGGAAAAAGAAGGTTTTTTCGATGTACTGGTCGATACGAATTTAAAAATTTCCGAAAGTGAATTAAAGAGTTTGATTGATAATATTCTTAAACAAGGGAACAATTTTGTGAAATCTCCTACTCAAACTAATCTAAGAGGTTACAGGAATGCTATCAAAGATTTCCTTAAAAGATTGGAAAAACATTGGTATGTGATAAAAAACAATCTTGATTTTAAAAACTCAGCACCTCAACTACATATGGTTGCAGAAATAGTTGATGGCAAACTCATGGAATTGACTGATATGATTTTAAAAAGAGAGAAAAATACATTACTATATGCATCGAAAATCGAACAAATAAACGGGTTGATTTTGGATTTGTACAAATAAAAAGTAATATAGAAGGTGTTTCTTTGTGAATAATTCATTTTTTTATGATACAATAAAAAAAATTGAGTCAAAAATAGATGTTATTAAAGCAAGTTCCATGTGTTTTGTTAGTGAAGATAATTTCATTTTGCATAATTTCAGAGATGAATTAATAAATTCAGTTTCAGCTTTTAATAAATTAGATACCTTAATTATAAAGCCTTCTGGTGGAAATATTAAGATAGAACAAGTGAGGGATGCAGAAGAGTTTTTAATGTATAAACCTAACTATGCAAAGGTGAAGGTTGTTTTTTTTGAGGATATGGAGAGTTTGAATATAGAAGCAGCGAATGCTGCACTCAAATTAATCGAAGAGCCGCCTCAATATGCTTTGGTATTTGGCACTACTACGAGATGGAATTATTTGCTCCCTACCCTTAAAAGTCGTTTTATAAGGTATGATCTTTCGATTCCTTCAACTCTAATTGAGAATGTTAATAGTAAGTATGAAGAAATAGCTATTTATTTAAATTTTTTTCGACATTATGATTTAGGAGTTTCATTATTTCTTAATGATGAAAATACTGATGTTTCTAGCATTAAAGAAATAGTAGAAAGGATAGTCAGTTTTTCAGCCAAAAATGTTGATGAATTATTAAACAATTTTAAATTGCCACTCGATTTGTCAGAAAACAAATTGAAATTTGCTCTTTCATATTATAAATTGTGGGATATATTAATAAATTCAAACGACAAAGAGTTCTTTTATCTAATAAAAAATATTGCCCAAATAAAAAATGATGTGGAAAATTTGTCTTTTTTACGTAATATATCCGCTTTGGGCGCGATTTTGTTGAGAGATTCGATGGTGTTTTTGAATTCTTCCAAGTGGAAATATTTTTGGAATAATTCACTTGTTTATTTCTTTGGATTAAATGAACATGCCGTTAATCTAGAGCAAATTAAAGATACTGTTTCATATCTGAACAGGATGTCTACGATGAGATTGGCTAACTTTAACTTTGAAATGGAAATATTTACTCATTTTCTTAGAATTAAGAGATGTTTTAAGTGAACCTTTAGATAAAAATAATGGGAGTGAAATCTTTTGATAGATCTAAAAGCGGAAGTTTATGGGGTAGAATTGGAAAGATTAGGTTCAATATATTATTATAATTATTTAGGAATCGAAAAAATCGAAATATTGGATAATGTTTTGGTTCAAACAGAAAATGGAATAGAAGTTGGAAGGGTGATGATGGGGCCCGTTACGATGAGGTTTGAAGAAATTGGTTATGAACCTAATTCAATAATTAGAAGGGTTGGAGATGACGACAAAAAACAAATAGAAGAAAATGTTGAAAAGGCTAAAGAAGTAGCACAATACGCAAAACAGATGGTTAGAGCATTAGGATTAAAAATGAGAATTCTTGATGCCACTTTTACTTTTGATAGGTCAAAATTGGTTATTTACTTTGGTTCCGATGTCAGAATAGATTTCAGAGAATTGGTAAAGATTTTAGCTAAAAGGTACAAAACAAGAATAGAACTTAAACAGGTAGGAGCTAGAGATGAAGTAAAGATGACCGGATCAATTGGTTTATGTGGGCAAGAAGCATGCTGTAGTAGATTTTTAAGAGATTTTTCTTCTATAAAGATGGAACTTGCTAAAACGCAACAGATGATGATTAATACCGCTAAAATCTCAGGCAGATGTGGAAAACTTCTTTGCTGCTTGAAATATGAGAATGATTTTTATAAAGAGGTCCTTAAAAATGTTCCAAATGAGAATACTACAATAGAATACGAAGGGAAGCCAGCCAGAGTCGTAACGGTCAACGTGTTCTTAAAGGAAGTTTCATTACAAGTAATAGAAGAAAATCAACCTATTATAATTAAAGTTCCTTTTTCTTATTTCAACAACGGTAATTCTTAAAATCAACTGCCTCCGTCTAACGACTAAGGCGGAAAAACTGGGAGAAGCTAATTAAGGTTATTTCAAAGAAAGGACGAATATGGATATTAAATATCCTGAAAGGGGTGAAAAAAACTACTGCATTCCTTTCGATACTAAAAACGGCTTCCGCTTCTTAAGGAAGGCGTAGGTCAGTTGCAGTAGCGTTTCATAAGCATATGAAAACAATTGCGGATGTATTCATAACAATCGGTGTTTTGTTTGTAATCATTGGGTTGATGTTTGCTTTTAATATAAAACTCGGAAGACTTCCTGGAGATATAATAATAAAAAGAGAAAACTTTGTTTTATATATTCCTATTACAACAATGCTTATTGTAAGTGGAATAATCACATTGCTATCAATTATCATTCGAAGATTTTTCTAATATTAGATCTAAATTCTTTGGAGGTGGATTCATTGAAAAAAAGTATAAAAGAACTAAAAAACTTGTCGTTAATCGCTAGAGGAGATATCCTGAAGATGACCACTGTAGCTAATTCTGGTCATCCAGCAGGTTCAATGTCTTCAATTGACATGTTTTTATCGGTTTTAAATCGAGCAAATATTTTCCCAGATGATCCTTTCAACCCAGATAGAGATAGGATTGTGGTTAGTCACGGGCATACTTCCCCCGGTTTTTATGCAGCTTTAGGTAGGATGGGCTTTATAGACATTGAAGAAGTTATTTCGGGATTCAGATATGCTGGAAGCATATTTGAAGGACATGTTACCCGTGGGATACCAGGTGTTGAGTGGTCAACAGGGAATTTGGGTCAAGGTTTATCTGCTGGCGTAGGAATGGCTTTGGCAGCCAAAAAGAGGAAAAAAGATTATAGAGTTTACGTTTTTAGTAGTGATGGAGAAAGTTCAAAAGGGCAGATTGCAGAAGCAAGGAGAACTGCTATGAAAGAAGGCCTAAATAACCTAATTGTTCTACTGGATTACAATGATATCCAAATATCCGGTAGGGCTAGAGATATATTATCAGTAAATATAGTTGGCGAATACAAAGCAGCTGGATGGAACGTAATAGAAATTGATGGTCATGATTTTGAGCAGATCAATAAGGCGTTGGAAATGGCCGAAAATGAACTATTAAGACCAACAGTAATTGTATGCAAGACGAATATAGGTAGAGGAGTTTCTTTTATGGAAAACACTCCGACCTATCACGGTAAAGCGCTCACCAAGGAACAATTAAGTAAGGCATTAGAAGAATTAGGTTTAGAGAACGATGTGGAAAAGTACATTGAAAGAAGAAAAAATATTACCTTAAATAGGGATAAGCTAAATTATCCAAATATTGAATTAAAGGTTGAAACGGGGCAACCTATAGTTTATGAGAAGGGGACAAAGGTTGCTAATCGTAACGCCTTTGGGAACGCTATCGCTGATCTTGCAAAACTGAATAGGGATAACTTTCCAGTAGTCGCTATTGATTGTGATTTGAAACCATCCGTTAATTTGGGAAAATTTGAAAAAGTCAATCCTGAAGGCTACATTCAAATTGGCATTGAGGAACATAACGCTGCTACGATTGGTGGAGCATTGTCTGTTAGTGGAGTATTAACTTTTTTCGCTGATTTTGGAGTATTTGGTTTAGATGAGGTATTTAATCAGCAAAGATTAAACGATATTAATCACACTAATTTAAAGACCGTTGTCACCCATTGTGGTATGGATGTTGGAGAAGATGGTAAGACCCATCATGAAGTCAATTATATTGGGATAGTCAGAAGCTTATACCATACTAAATTAATTGTACCTTGTGATGCAAATCAAACTGATAAAGCGATTAGGTACGCTGCAAAAGTTCCGGGTAACTTTGTGATTGCTATGGGAAGATCAAACCTTCCAATTTTGTTAGATGAAAAAGGCGACGTTTATTATGGTAACGATTATAACTTTGAGTATGGGAAGTTGGATTTTTTTAGAAAAGGCAAAGACCTAACGATATTCACATATGGTAGCTTCGCTCATTTAGCGGTTGAAGCAGCTGATAAGTTGAAAGAAGAAAATATTCATATCACAGTAATTGGAGTACCGACTCCTTTGGATTTTGACCTTACTCAGGTTAAAGAATTTGTAGATAATACTATTGTATTAACTTTAGAAGACCACAACGTAGAAAATGGTTTATCAAATGAACTATCAAAAGCTATGATCAGAAATGCTTTGAAACCCTCTTATTTTGAACCTATGGGATTAAAAGACTACACACCATCTGGAACGATCAATGATTTGCTAAAGATTTATGGATTTGACGTAGAATCGTTGGTAAATAAGATGAAAGGATTAATTGAAAACAAATGAAGTATGAAGATAATTTAAAATTGACTTTGCAAGAGGAAGAAACGCTAAAAAGTGCAAAAAAGATGCTTCTTCTACCAGCATGTGTCAATGAAAAGTTGCTGTTTGAAGCGTTGTGTCATAAATCATACGTTTTCGATAACGAAAATATTCAAAGAAGACTTAATTCTAACGAAAGACTGGAATTTCTTGGAGATGCTGTTTTGGAGTTAGTTATCTCCGAGTTTCTTCACAACAACTATTATCTTTCCGAAGGAGAAATGTCAAAGGCGAGGGCTATTATAGGGAGCGAGGTTATTTTGGCTGAAGTCGCTTTAAAACTAGGGTTAGATAATTTTATTTTTTTAAGTAAGGGAGAAGACAAACAAAGTGGACGAAGGAAAAAGTCAATTTTATCCGATACGATGGAAGCTGTGTTTGCATGTATATATATAAGTTGTGGTTATGAAAAGGTGAAGAAGTATATAATAAAAAACATGAAGGAATACATTGAAAATGCTGTTGGAGGCAATATTTTTCTCGATTATAAAACGAGATTACAAGAGATAACTCAAGAAAAAGCAAAAAAATTACCTGAATACGTCTTATTAAATGCTTCTGGGCCATCTCATATGAAAAGATACAAGGTGGCTGTTAAACTAGGTGATGAGATACTTGGAATAGGTGAAGGTTTTTCAAAGAAAATTGCCGAACAATTAGCAGCAAAAATCGCTTGTGAGAAGTTTTTGGACTCTGTTGGTGAAAACAATGGCGTTGATTAAAGAGATTGAGTTCGTTATTTCAAAGAATACCTCTTCGATATCATTAACAGGAAATTATTGTTTTCTGGACTGTAAACATTGTGGTGGCCACTATCTAAATAATATGGCCAGAATAAAAGATATAGAAGATTTAGTAAAAAAAGGCTTCACTTCTTTTTTAATTAGTGGTGGATTATTACCTGATGGAAAGGTTCCAGTTTCACTATTTGAAGATACACTATATAATTTAAAAAATAAATATAATTTGAAATATAATGTACATACTGGCTACGTGGATGAAAAAGACATTCATGCTTTAAAAAAGCTTGCAAATACCGTATCTTTTGATTTGGTTGGAGATCAGCAAACGGTGAAAGAGGTTTATGAGAAACTAGATTTTGAGAAGATTTGGGATTCCTTTGAGTTGCTTGTAAAGAATGATTTTGTTGTTAAACCACATATTACTATAGGTTTGAATAAAGGTGAATTCTCTCATGAAGTAAAAGCGATTGAAAAATTAAAGAAATTTGGAGATCGAATAGATGAAATAATATTTCTGGTTTTTATACCCACCATTGGGGCTAAATTTTATTCTTATCAACCTCCAAAAGTGGATGAAGTTGTTTCTTTTCTTTCAAAGGTCAGAAAAGATTTTCCAGGTAAAAAGTTAACTTTAGGCTGCATGCATCCTAAAGGAAAGTATAGAGAAGTACTTCAAACCAACCTTTTAGGTATTTTAAATAAAATTGTTCAACCTGTTGGTAAAGTGATCGAAAAAGCCAAAAGAGAAGATTATGAGATTAGCTATAGTTACGAATGTTGTGCGTTCTCCTCCGACTGTGGATTGGGAGCGGGGCGAAGGGGCGCTATATAAAGTTTTAGAGTTTCTAAAAGGCTGCATGATGAGTGGAGGTATATTGTAGAATGGATATTCTACCTTCTTACATGAAGTTATATGATTCAGGTGAACTTCATAAAAGACGTGATTATTTGATGAAAGGCTTAGAAAAATGTGATCTTTGCCCTCGGCAGTGTAAAGTAAATAGGTTAACAAATATTGGATCTTGTAAGGTCGGTAACCAAATAAAAATTTCTGAATATGTTCTTTACCCAGGAGAAGAGCCTGTATTGCGAGGAGGAAGTGGTGCAGGTGGTGTCTTCTTTAGCAATTGTACGATGAGATGCGTGTATTGTCAGAATTTCAATTTTAGCCAATTAGGTTTTGGAAAGAAGATTTCTACTGAGGAGTTAGGAGAAATTTTTTTAAAATTGCAGAAAGAAATGAAGGCTGCCAATTTAGATTTGGTAACAGCAACTCCATACTTACCTTTTATTTTTGATGCTTTAATATATGCAATAGAACGAGGATTTCGCTTACCCATAGTGTGGAATACTTCCTCTTATGAAAGTATAGAAACTTTGAAGCTAATGGAGGATGTCGTTGATATATATTTGGCTGATATAAGGTATACTAGTAATATCGTTGGTAAAAGGTATTCAGGAGTAAAAGATTACTTTAGTAATGCCCAAATAGCTATTAAAGAGATTTATCGTCAGATTGGAGAAACTTTTCTAGTAGATGAAAAGTCTAATATTTTAAAAAGAGGAATAATAATTCGTATTCTAGTTTTACCGAATTTAATTAACCAGGCAAAAGAAGCCTTAAAGTTCTTAAAGTATGAAATTTCCGAAAAGATACATATTAGTTTAATGGACCAATACGTTCCGGTTTATAAGGCTAAAAATTATGAAAAATTATCAAGATATTTATACAAATCAGAATATCAGGAAGTAGTTGATTATTTGTATGAATTAGGGTTTGAAAATGGTTGGATCCAGACTCACAATTTAAAAGAAGATAATGAAGTTTTTTCAATGTCACAATAAACATTGGTGACTATCTGAGGGGGTGATTACATGAAAGAAATAGAACTAATGAGGTACGTTCTTGATCAGTTACAAGATGGAGTAATGGCCATAGATGAAATGGAAAGAATTTTTTACATAAACGAGGCCGCCTGTAGGGTATTAGGAGTTGATAAAGAAAAAATAATTGGGCAAAATGTGGTAGAAAATGTTCCTAATACTAGATTGCATGTTGTTTTAAGAACTGGGGAACCAGAATTCGATAAACTACAGAGTTTAGGAGATAAGGTAATTTTAACTTCCCGTATCCCTATAAAAAATGAAAATAATGAAACCATTGCTGTTGCTGCTGTTTTTAGAGATATCACTACATTACAAAAGTTGGCGGAAGAGATTACTAATCTAAGAGAAATGGAAGCGCTTCTAACTTCAATAATTGATTCTACTTCCGATGCTATTTCTGTTGCAGATCAAGAAGGTCGTGTTACCATGGTCAACAGAGCTTATACAAGAATCACAGGGCTAACCCCGAGAGAGGTTATTGGTAAACCCGCCACTATAGACTTAGCAGAAGGTGAAAGTTTGCATATTCAATGTGCAAGAGAGAAAAAACCTATATACAATGTAAGAAAAAGATTAGCTACGAACAAGAAAGAAGTAGTAGCAAGCGTCACTCCACTTTTTGTTAAAAATGAGTTTAAAGGAAGTGTCGCCGTTATTCATGATATTTCTGAGATTCAAAGATTACTAAATGAGCTTGAAGCAACAAAAAGGATGCTAAAAAAAGAGACTGCCAAACACACCTTCGACGATTTAGTGGTTAAATCTGAAATTATGAAAGATGTAATAGCTCAAGCAAGTAAAGTAGCCTCAGTAGACGTGGATCTTTTATTAATAGGCGAATTTGGAGTAGGAAAAGAGGTTCTAGCACAAGCTATTCACAACGCAAGTGCAAGGAAAGAGGGACCATATCTAAAATTAAATTTTTCTTTGATTTCAAAAGAAAGACAAGAAGAATATCTTTTTGGGGAGAATAGTTATCTTGCACAAGCGAATGAGGGGACCCTTTTTGTGGAAAATATTGATCTGATGGATATAGAAATGCAGAGAAAACTTTTAGCCTTTCTTAAAGACAACGTTTTTGATACAAATTATTACGATTTTATTCCTGATGTGAGGTTCATTTTTTCAACAACAGAAGATTTAAAGATTCTTTCTGGTTTGGGGAAATTTTCTAAAGAGCTTTTATACAAAATTTCAGTAGTAAGTATAGAAGTTCCACCATTAAGGGAAAGAAAGGAAGACATACCTGAGCTGGCTCAGCAGTTACTACATAGTTTAAATAGAAAGTATGGAAGAATAGTTTATGGATTTACTGAAGATGCATTGAATAAATTGATGAATTATTCGTGGCCAGGGAACATAAGAGAGTTGGAAAACGTAATTGACCGGGCCATGTTAGCAATGGACAACAGCGATTCCATAGTAACTTCCACACACATTCCTGATTTGGAAGAAAAGGTTGAAGAAGTCACGGGAACGCTTAAAGAGATGACTGAAGACTTTGAGAAAAAGATAATTTTGGAAGTACTAGAAGCAAGCCACGGTAATAAAACAGAAGTTGCTCGTAAATTAGGTTTAACCGTTAGAAATCTGTATTATAAGCTGGATAGATACGGGATCAAGTGAAGTTTTAATAGGATTAGGGGGCTGAACATTGAAGTTTGAATTTCGTCTGGAGCGTTTGAAAGATCTAAAAAAAAGTTTAGAAGATACCGCAAGAATAGAATTAGGTAAAAAAAGTAAACAAAGACAGTTAGTTGAAGACGAAATTAATCAGATGAACAATAAGATCGATACCTTTTCAACAAAATTTATAAAAGAGGTAAAAGATACTATATCAATTACTAAACTATCAAGTATGGTAGAGTATAACAATTATTTAAATGAACAATTATCACAATTACGTTTAGTATTACAAGAAAAACTACAAGAAGAAGAAACTGCCCGACAAAATTATTTAAAAGCTAAAAGTGAAAAGGATATTCTTCAAAAACTAAAAAATAAAAGACTTAACGAATTTAAAGTTCAAGAAAGGAAAGCAGATATAAAGGAATTAGATGAGATTGCAAGATTAAACCATCAACCAAGGGAGGAGAATTATGAATAAGATCAAAGTTTTGTTCTTATGTTCGAGAAATTCTGCAAGAAGTCAGATGGCTGAAGCGTTTTTAAGAAAATACGGTGGTGATGAGTTCGAACCTTACTCTGCAGGTTTAGAAGCAAGTGAAATTCATCCATTGACTATAAAAGTTATGGAAGAGAAAGGAATATCTATGGACGGGCTATGCTCAAAAAGTTTGGATATATACTTGAACGATAGGTTTGGTTTTTTAATAACTGTCTGCTCAAAAGCAGAAAAAGAATGTCCTTTTTTTCCTGGTGTTAGTATAAGACTACATTGGCCCTTTGATGACCCCGCCGCTGCCCAAGGATCTGAAGAGGAACGATTAGAATCATTTAGAAAGGTAAGAGATCAAATAGAAAAAAAGGTAATTGATTTCGTTGAAAATACTGATAAATACTCCAATATAAAAGATAATTTTCGAATGTAAGCACTTTTTTGTATTTACCTTATTTTTCAAAAAATTAACCTTAGACTAAAATTTCTTTGTTATAATGAATACATAAAAAAATAAATAATCAAGGAACCTCTTTCTGTATAATGCCGATAATATGGTTCGGCAGTTTCTACCAAACAGCCGTAAACTGTTTGACTACAGTAAGAGGGGTTTGGAACTTTTATATCAATATCCTACCTCTCTACTGTATGGGAGGTAGGATTTTTTATTTTAATGCTTTAAAAAATGAAATTATTTTAAAAAGGAGAGATGACTTTGAGTAAAAAGGTCCTTTTGATATCCGGGAGTCAATCGGATGAAATTTTTGTAAAAACTGCCATTGATCTCTTTGAAGAATGGAAAATGAGTTACGATTACAAAGTGTTTAGCGCGCATAGAAATTTGAAAGAGCTAACCAAATTTATAGAAGAACTTCCAAGTAATGAGTATGGTGTCATAATAGCTGTTGCTGGTCTTTCTGCTGCCTTACCTGGTGTAATAGCTTCTTTAACTAACCTCCCTGTTATTGGTGTCCCTAGAGATGTAGGTCCTTTGAATGGAGTAGATGCCTTACTTTCTATGGTACAGATGCCAAGTGGAGTACCCGTAGCGACGATGGGAATTGGAAGTAGTGGGATGAAAAATGCAGCATACTTTGCAAAAAGGTTGATAGAAGGTGAAAGAGATGGAAAATAATGAAAATTTTACACTTTTATACGAAGGAAAAGCCAAAAAGGTATATAAATTCGATGAGAAGAAATTATTGATAAGTTTCAAAGATGATGTTACGGCGTTCAACGGATTAAAAAAAGATCAGATCCTTAATAAAGGTAGAATTAACAAAGAGATTTCTAAATTCTTTTTTGAAATGCTTAATAAGAAAGGTATAAGTACCCATTACATAAACGATTATGATGAAAACTCTTTCGTCGCAGAATGGACAGATTTAATTCCTCTCGAGGTTATAATTAGAAATTATACTGCCGGTAGTTTTTGTAAGAGATATGGTGTAAAAAAAGGATTGATATTAGATTATCCTTTAGTTGAATTTTCTTTGAAAAATGACGAGTTAGGAGATCCCATGATCACCAAAGATGCTGTCATTCTTTTAAAAATTACCACAGAAGACGCATTGAATGAAATCACTTCTATTTCTAAAAAAGTCAACAATATTTTGAGAGATTATTTAAAATCTAAAAGAATCATTTTGGTGGATTTCAAATTAGAGTTTGGAATAAGCAAAAAGGATAACAAAGTTACCTTGATAGATGAGATTTCTCCCGATACATGTCGTTTTTGGGATGCAAATACTATGGAATCTCTTGATAAAGATGTGTATAGGGAAGAAAAAGGAGATCTCATGAACGCTTACGAAGTATTGCTAGGGAGGTTAAATATATGATTAAAGAAAAGCATAAAACCTTCGGATTTGAAGTAAAAGTAAAGTTAAGAGAAGGGATTTTGGATCCACAAGGAGCTACTACTTTCAAGGTTTTAAGAAGGTTAAATTACAACGTTGAAAGTGTAAGATTTGGAAAAAGTATTGAATTAGAAATAAAAGAAGATAGCTACGAAGCAGCCAAAGATAAAGCGAGAGAAATAGCGTATAAAATTTTAACCAATCCAGTTTTAGAGGATTTTGAAATCATCGATTTGATTAGGAAGTGAATGGTGTGAAGAATGGAAATTTATTAACAGCTGGAATTATAGTTTTTCCTGGATCAAATTGCGATAGGGATGCTTATTTCGCTTTGACAATTAACGGCTTTAATGTGAAATATATTTGGCATGATTTTAATCAATTACTAGATTTCGATTTGGTTTTTATTCCAGGAGGATTTTCCTATGGGGATTATTTAAGAGTTGGGGCATTGGCAAGGTTTTCCCCTGTAATGAGCTCTGTAGAAAAGTATATATTGAATAAAAGAGGATTAGTATTAGGTGTTTGTAATGGCTTTCAGATACTTACAGAAGCTGGTGTATTACCCGGAGTATTAACTGTTAACACCTCTCATAGGTTCATATGTAAAGATGTTGAAGTTGAGATCATAAATTTTGATACACCTTTTATTAATAATGTTCAAAAAAAGATTTTAACTTTACCTATAGCTCACAAGGAAGGTCGTTATATAGTAATTGATAACAAGCTTGATCCTACAAATATTGTATTAAAGTACAAAGAGAATCCCAATGGATCATTTGACGATGTAGCAGGCATAGTAAATGAAGGATACAATGTGTTTGGTTTAATGCCTCACCCGGAAAGGGCTTGTCATAGTGTATTAGGTAGCGAGGACGGCAATTACATTTTTCAATCTATCAGGAGGTATTTGACTGGTGCAGAATCAATTAACAATTAAAGAGATAGCATTGGAGTTGGGTCTTTCAAGTGATGAATTTTATCTTATTGAAGAAAAGTTGGGGAGATTACCCAATGAATTTGAAACGTACCTTTTTTCTGCGCAATGGTCTGAACATTGTGGCTACAAGCATTCTAAACATTATCTAAAAAAGATTAATGAATCTTTTGAAAGTGAAAATGCAGGCTACGTTCAAATTGGGGGGAAAGCTATCGTTTTCAAGGTTGAAAGTCACAATCATCCTTCTGCTGTTGAACCTTATCAAGGAGCAGCTACTGGTATTGGTGGAATAGTTAGAGATATATTAGCTATGGGGGCAAGGCCCATAGCACTTTTAGATTCGTTGAAATTTGGTGATATTTCCGATCCAAAGGTGAAAAATATTTTTGAAGGTGTTGTTTCTGGTATAAGTGATTACGGCAATTCCATTGGAGTCCCTACGGTTGGTGGAGAAACTTCATTCAATGAAATATATTCAACAAATCCTTTGGTAAATGTAATGTGCGTCGGTATTGCTAACAAAAATCATTTAGCATCTTCCCATGCTGATGGTCCTGACAAACTTCTTGTATATATAGGATCTAAAACCGGACGTGATGGAATCCATGGTGCCTCTTTTGCATCAAAAAAATTAAGCGGAAAAGATGACAGGCCTTCTGTCCAAGTTGGTGATCCTTTTACCGAAAAGAATCTAATCGAAGCCACACTTGAGATATTGCAAATAAAAGGAGTAAGGGCTTGTCAAGATATGGGAGCTGCCGGTATTCTTAGCTCTACTTCTGAAATGGCTTATAAAGGTGGAGTCGGTTGTGAACTTTATTTAGATAATATACCAAAAAGGCAAGAAGATATAGAACCCTGGGAAATTATGCTTTCTGAGTCTCAAGAGAGGATGCTTTTTTTGGTTAATCCTGGGGCAGAAAAAAAAGTAGAAGCGATATGTAATAAATACTTGATAGATTTTGCAATTATAGGAAAAACAGTTTCTACCCCTCATTACGTTGTTAAAGAAAATAGTGAAGGGAGGATTCTTGCTGATCTTCCAATAGAGGTCTTAGTTAATGCCCCTGAATATTATAGGAACAACACCATTCCTTCTACTTATATATTGAACAAAGCGAAAAAATATCCAAACACAAAGATAAAGGATATAGATAAAATATTAAAAATATTGTTATCTAACCACAATATATCCAGTAAAAAATGGGTATATCAACAGTACGATTATAAAGTTGGAACCAATACAATATTGATACCCGAACAAGCCGATAGTGCAGTACTATGGTTAAAAAACACTCAAAAGGCTATAGCTGTTACGATTGATAGCAACGAACTTTACACATATTTAGATCCATTTGAGGGTACAAAGAACGTTGTATACGAAGCTGCGAGAAATCTAATTTCTGTGGGTGCAAAGCCTTTAGCTATAACAGATAATCTAAATTTTGGGGATCCTGATGATCCTGAAGTATCCTGGCAATTTGAAAAAAGTATAGAAGGTTTGATTGAAGCCTCAAAAGAACTTTTTATTCCAGTGGTTAGCGGAAACGTTAGTTTTTACAATTCTTATCATGAAACATCAATTTTTCCTACGCCTGTGATTGGTATGATTGGAGAAATTAAAGATATTAAAAAATTAGTTAACTTAAAATTTAAGGATTATGGTGACTTGGTGTATTTAATTGGTAAAACAGATATCAATGTTGATAAGATTGGTGGAAGTCTTTATTTAAAGGTTCTTGAAGGTTTTGTGGGTGGAGAGATCGACTTTGTAAATTCAATGTATGAAAGGTACTTGCAGAACTTTATATTAGATCTAATAGAAAAAGGTATTTTAAAAAGTGTGCACGATGTTTCAAAAGGTGGGTTACTTGTAGCTTTAACGGTGTCATGTATATTGAGTAATCGTGGTTTTAAAGGTATTTTAGATACTACCATAGAGGAACTTTTTGGAGAGAATCAGTGTAGGTTTATTGTGTCTGTTAGTAGTAGGGATTCTTATACTTTTGAGTCTATGGCAAAATCATCCAATATCAACGTTAAAAAATTGGGAGAAATAAAATCCAGTGATGAGGGTGTGGATATCGGTATTGCATCTTTTGATTTAAAAGAGTTGAGAAGTATATATTTTAATAGTATTTCAAAAAGTGTGGAGGAATAATAGAATGTTGATGGAGAATTGTGGTTTGTTCGCTGCATATTCAAAGGCTGAAAAATACAACATAAGCGGGAGAATTATTGAAGGTCTTTTGGCGCTTCAACATAGGGGTCAAGAATCAGCCGGCATCTCTGTATCAGATGGTACTAAAATTACAACTTACAAGGGTAAAGGAGTCGTTAACAGAGTTTTTGGGAGTGGTGTATCAAAAAAAATTAATGGTTATTTTGGGATCGGGCATGTGAGATATTCAACGAATGGGGTTTCTAATTTCGCAAATGCTCAACCAATTAGTATAAAGTATAAAAATGAATTTTTTTCAATAGCTCATAACGGTCAAATAGAAAATGGTCCTGAACTGAAAAAAAAATATGAAGAACAAGGTTCCATATTTATGACAACTTCGGATACGGAACTTTTCCCACATCTTTTAGTAAATAAACTAAAAGGTTCTCCTTCAAGTTGGTATAGCGAAGAAATAGGTAAGTTAATTGCTGAAAATATCTCTCCTTCTTACTCAGTACTTTTTCTTTTCAAAGATAAAATCATTGCTTTTAGAGATCCTTTTGGATACAGGCCTTTAAGTATTTGCGAAACTGAAAATGCGATTTACGTAGCCTCAGAAGACAGTGCTTTCAAATTTTTTCCTCTTAGAAACGCTAAAATTAGGGAAATAAAGCCTGGTGAATTAATTGAAATAAAAGACGGAAAGATAGAAAGTTATCTAATATCTTATAATAATCCAAATAAATTTTGTTTTTTTGAACATGTTTATTTTGCAAGGCCCGATTCAAATATATTCGGTGATAATGTCCACTTGATGCGTGAAAAGTTAGGAGAGTTGTGTGCAAAAGAAAATCCTATCGATGCTGATATAGTGGTTCCGGTAATGGATAGTGGTTTTTCCGCTGCATTAGGATATTCAAAAGCTTCTGGTATCCCATTAGAAATGGGGCTAATGAGAAATAAATATGTTGGAAGAACTTTTATCGACCCAGATCTGCAAGAAAGAAAGTTGGGAGTCAGACGTAAACTTTTACCGGTTAAAGAAGTAATAGATAACAAAAGAGTTATTTTAATAGACGATTCTATCGTAAGAGGAACAACGATGAAACATATAGTGAAGATGCTAAGGGAGAATGGCGCTAAACGAGTTCATATAAGAATAGCCTCTCCAATGGTTGTTAATACTTGTCATTGGGGGGTTGATATTCCTACGAAAGAAGAATTAATCTGCACAACTAAAACGGTTGAAGAAATAAAAGAAATTCTTAATGCAGACTCTCTTAATTTTATTACTTTAAAGAATCTCTTTGCTTCTTTGGGAGAAAAGGGAAAGAATTACTGTTTTAACTGTTTTATAAAGGATTAAAATTTTTAAAATTGAGGCTGTTAGTCAAAACAATGATGCCACTTCTCCTTATGGGTGGGTTGCTGGGCGAAGGGGAGCAAATATCATAGAACACACTATAACCAAAAATTGGGGAGGCAATTCATGTTTTATAAAAACTCTGGTGTAGATATAGACAAAGCTAACGAATCTATTAATGAAATTAGATCGTTTATAGGTTCCAATATAGGCTCTTATGCAGGGATATTTCCTTTGAAAGATGAGCTATCTAACTATAAAAACCCTTTTTTAGTAGCTACTTCCGATGGAGTAGGAACAAAGCTTCAATTGTTAAGAAAGTATGGAAGGTGGGATATAGCTGCACAAGATTTAGTAGCTATGAATTTAAACGATTTGGTTTGCATGGGGGCAAAGCCTTTATTTTTTTTAGATTACTTTTCTACATCACACTTAAACAAGAATAATTTTGTCACTTTCATTCGACATTTAAAAAATATTTTAGATAAATATAGTTGTGTTCTTCTAGGCGGAGAAACAGCTGAATTACCAGGTGTTTTTAAAAACGAGAGTGAAGATATCGCTGGTTTCGCCGTTGGAATAGTTGAAAAAGATAACATATTTGACTATTCAAAGATAAGGCCAGGTGATAAGCTTATTGGTCTTTCTTCTTCTGGCATACATTCTAATGGATATTCTTTGGTTAGAAAATTACTGGATGAAAGAAAAATTCTCTTCACAGAAGAACTTTTAAACCCTACAAGAATCTATGTTAAACAAACTTTAACTTTGCTTAATTATATCAAAGGTGCTGCTCATATAACGGGTGGTGGAATAATTGATAACTTGCCCAGAATAATCCCTGATGGCTGTTGTGCGGAGATAAAGGTTAATTGGGAAATTCCTCCAATTTTTGAAGAGATCAAACAAACAGGTATTTCTGATGAAGAAATGTTTAAAACCTTCAACATGGGTATTGGTATGATTTATGTTCTTCCTGAAAGTAATCTTTCTGAAATTACAAAAATATTCGAATCTGTTTTGATGGAAGACTTTTTCATTATTGGAGAAGTGAAATCGATAAACGATTCATACCAAAAAGTCAAAATCATTTTTTGAACAAATTTATTAGGAGCGATATACTGTGAAAAAGATAGTAATTTTAGCCTCAGGTAACGGGACAAATTTTGAAGCTATCTGTAAATATTTTTCAAACTCTTCCAAAATTAGTATAATTAAATTGATAACGGATAACAAAAAAGCTTACGTAATAGAAAGAGCAAAAAGATTGGGAATAGATTATGAAATAATTGACTATACCACTTTCAAATCAAAAAAAGAGTACAATGATTATCTTTTTGGCCGTTTAAAAGATCTAGATTCTGATCTAATAGTACTTGCAGGATACATGAAAATATTACCAGGCTACATCGTTAGATATTATGCCAATAGAATAATAAATATTCATCCTTCTCTTTTGCCAAAATATCCAGGATTACGTTCAATAGAAAGAGCATTTAATAATAAAGAAGAATATACAGGAATAACAATTCATTACGTAGAAGAGAAAGTTGATGATGGCAGAATCATATTACAAAAAGAGTTAAAAGTAGAAAAAAATTGGGATCTTGAAAAGTTGGAGGAAGAAATTCATAAGCTAGAGCATCAATATTATCCTAAAGTAGTTGAGGAACTTTTAAATAATTCTGATGAAAATTGATAGAGATCGGTGGGTGAGAAGCAGGGAAAAGGGAATTAAAGCATGTTTTTAGAGTTTCTAAAGACAATTTGGCAAAAATAACAAGGGAGGCATTAGAGTGATAAAAAGAGCATTGTTAAGTACTTACAAAAAAGATAAAGTAGTTGATTTTGCGCGAACTCTTCAAGAAGTTGAAATAGAGGTTATTTCAACAGGAGGAACCGCTAAGAAACTTCAAGACAATGGTATTGAAGTTACGCCCGTTGAAGAAATCACCAATTTTCCTGAGATATTAAATGGAAGAGTTAAAACTTTGAATCCTTTCATACATGGAGGGATTCTTGCAAGAAGAGAGAACGAACAAGATATGGAAACTCTCAAAAATTTAAATATAGAACCAATAGATCTTGTTTATGTTAACCTTTACCCATTTGTAGAAGAAGCTAAAAAAACTAATTTCGATCTAGATGAGTTGATTGAATTCATTGATATAGGTGGACCAACAATGATTAGATCTGCAGCAAAAAATTACAAAGATGTTATAGTTGTTGTAGATGAATCTGATTTGGAATATATATCAGCTAAATTAAAAAATAAAGAAGAATTTGATGAAAAATATCGAATGTACTTAGCTTCAAAAGCCTTTAATTTGACTGCCTTTTATGATAGCTGTATAAGTAATTATTTAAATGCTCAATTGAAAGATAAGGATGATTTTCAACAATTTTTAACGGTTCCATTTGAAAAAAGCTATCAAATGAGATATGGTGAAAATCCTCATCAAAGTGCCATTTTTTACAAAAATACTTTGAATAATGGGTCTATGACTTCATTTGATCAATTAAATGGGAAAGAGTTATCCTTTAACAATTTGAGAGACGCAGATTCTGCGTGGAAAGCAGTAAATGAATTTGAAGATATAGCATGTTGCTGTTTAAAGCACAGTTCTCCTTGCGGTATTGCCTTAGGAGATAGCATTTTAGAAGCATACAAAAAGGCTTATTCATGCGATCCTGTTTCAATATTCGGTGGGATAGTTGCTTTCAACAGGAAAGTTGATGTTGAAACTGCACTTGAGCTAAAAAAATTGTTTCTTGAGATAATAATGGCCCCAGAGTACGATGAAGTGGCTTTAGATATTTTAAAAAAGAAAAAGAATTTAAGAATTTTGAGAATGTCCTCTAAACCCATTGATACGTATGAATATGTATCTGTTGATGGTGGAATTCTTGTTCAGGAAGTTGATAAAGGGGTTATAAATGAATTTAAGGTTGTAACAGAAACTAAAGTTCCAGAAGAAATCAAGGAAGAGCTTTTGTTTGCATGGAAGGCGGTAAAGCACGTTAAATCAAATGCGATAGTTGTATCAAAAAACAAGGCTACCACAGGCATAGGACCTGGCCAACCCAACAGAGTATGGTCCGCTTTACAAGCTCTTGAAAGAAGTAAAGGGAAGGGTGGGGACGTTTTAGCTTCAGATGCCTTTTTCCCTTTTAGTGATGTAGTAGAAGCAGCAGCAGAATACGGAATAAAAGCGATAATCCAACCTGGAGGGTCAATCAGAGATGATGAGTCTATTCAGGCATGTAACAAATATGGAATAGCTATGATATTCACAGGAATGAGACATTTCAAACATATATAATTTTTTTAAATTTTTAATGTGAAAATCACCCATTTTTTGGTATACTATTAATGGGTGATTAGATGAATGTGAAAATCAAAAATCTTATTTTACTAGGAATAACAATTTTTTCTTTTTATTTTTTAAGAGCAGATTTTGAAAATGTTGCGCTAATAGATGCTTTGATGGTTATAGCGTTAACAGCTATTTCTGATAATATCAAGGTTTATTGGAATGACCGTAATAGGTTGGTTTCTAATACTGTGGGCTTTGTATATGCTTTTTTGTTGGGGCCTCAATATATTTTAATTTCATCTTTAGTTATTTTTTTCAGTAAGACCAAACATCCAGAAATCAGCAGGAAGTTATACAGGACTCTCGTGTTCTCCGCAAGCTATTCGTTATCCGCTTTGATTTCTTATAGATTCAGTCCCCTTCTTGCTATATTTTTATTTTTGACTATTTCTAAAATTATTAACAGCATTATAGTTGAAGGTAGAAAAGATTTCATTTTTTCAGTTTTTATGTATGAATATTTTTATTTTTTGAGTCTTTCACCTTTTTCTTATTTGTATTTATATTTTGAGTTTTCTCCTTTTAAGTACATGATAATTTCTGTGAATTTGTTGATATTGCTCCTCTTTTATCTGATAATTAAAACAAGGAACGATAAAAAAGATGAAATTTTGAGAACCCAAAGAATGAGAAAATTAAACGATGTGATTGTTAACTTTAGCAATGTCATTAGGCAACTCTCCTTGAAAGTACCCTCAGAGAAAATTCTCGATCAAATAGCTGAAATAATCCAGAAAAATATGGGTTACTCATATGTTCTTATCAGTTTGTTTAACTTTAAGAGTAATAAAGTTGAAAGAATAGCACAGCGGGGACTAAAAAAAGAAAAATATGAAAAAATTAAAACTCAAGAGGTTCCTATATCTGAAGTTCTAAAATTCATGGATGAAAAATATAATTATAAAGATACCTACTTTATTCCTCACGCTAATAAAATAAGCGAAACTTATACTTATCAACCTAGAGATGAAGTGAGTATAGATTATTTAGCAGATAATCAAAATTTGTGGGACCCTAATGATTTATTGTTGTTGGCTTTGCGAGAAGAAAGGAACAACATTATAGGATATATATCTCTGGATTCACCAGAAAATAATTTAAGACCGTCTAAATAAGAGTTGAACATTTTATCGGTTTTCGCTCAATTAGTTTCACTAGCGATGGAGCACTCACAAAAATTCATGGAGATTAAAGAACAAGCCGATAGAGATAGTTTAACGGGGCTTTTCAATCATTCTAAATTATTTTATGATTTGGAAAATTGCGAAAAGAATAAAGAAAATATTTGTGCAGTATTTATAGATTTGGACGATTTCAAGGATATAAACGACAAATATGGTCATAAGTTTGGTGACGAAATACTTGTAAAATTTTCTCAATTACTATTGAATACTGTCAGAAATAAAGACAGGGTTTATAGATATGGAGGAGATGAGTTTGTAATTTTATTTACTGATATTTCAAAAGACGTAGGGAAAAATATTATAGAAAGGCTCTATGCGGCAATAAGAAATTTTCAATCAAAGATCAGTTTTAGTGCAGGATTAAGTACTTGTGATGAAGTGATTAATAGTTATAAAGAGATCGTTGAAATTGCAGACAGAAAAATGTATTTATCAAAAAAACAAGGTAAAGGTAGTTTGAGGGAGTAGTGGATTTTTCTTTTGCTAGACATTTTAGGAATAAGACGAGGGTGGGCAGCGGGGCGAAGG
>NZ_JAHC01000041.1 GCF_002924625.1 Petrotoga sibirica DSM 13575
TGCACTTTCTAAACGAAAAGTGTACCAAAAATAAGAATCGGCTAAACGAAAAGCGTACCACCCTATCACACAAATCCTGTATAATGAATTTGGCTAAAAAAATTGTACAGGAGGAAAAGAAAGGTGATAGAGATGGTACAATACAATTATATAAGATTTTTGTATTTTAACAAACACAAAAGTCAAAGAGAGATAGCAAAAGAAATGGGGATACACCGAGCAACGGTCAAAAGAGCTATCAAGAACCCAGAACAGAAGTATCATATGAACGTTGAGAGAGATAAACCTGTAAATGGTGATTTTGAAAAACGTATCAAACATTTGTTGGAATACAATTCAAACCAACCCAAGAATCAAAAGTTAACCAAAAGGCGTATATACGAACTCATCTGTGAAGAAGGATACAAAGGAAGTTATTCCTCCTTCACCTATCAAGCAAGGAAGATAGAAGAGAAACTTGGTATCAATCAAAAAGAAGGTTTTTTAAAATTAGTGCCACTAAGAGGTAGTATGCAGGCAGACTTTGGTGAAGTTTACGTGATGCAAGATAAGATGCCAAGAAAGATACACGTATTCTGTGCAAAGTTATGCTACAGCAAGGTGGAGTTTGTTAAAGCTTATCCAGGAGAGTCTACAGAGTTTTTCTTTGATGGATTAACATCGGCGTTTGATTTTTTTGGTGGAGTTCCAAAAAAGATAATCTTTGACAATTTAAAACCTGCGGTGAAGGAAGTACTAACAGGAAGAGAAAGGATACTACAAGAAGAGTTTGTCAAATTCCAGTCCTTCTACTGTTTTGAATCTGAGTTCTGTGGTCCAGCTAAAGGCAATGAAAAAGGGATGGTAGAAAATCTTGTTAAATACGTTGAAAACAACTACTTCTTACCGAGAGTTGAGTTCAAAAGTTTCGACATACTCAATTTGGAATTAGAGGAAAAATGTCATCGAAGGTTCAAAAAAGGAAGGTATGAAGGAGAAAGCTGGGAAAAGAGAATCCTTGATGAAGATTTTCTTCCTCTCAAAGAAAGATACGTATTTGCAAGGATAAAAGAAGCAAAGGTAGACACATATCAACTGATTCATTTGGAAAAGAACAGATACTCTGTACCGACAAATTACATTGGTAAAAAGGTTGAAGTTCACATCTACCCATTCAAGGTAAAGGTAATCTACAAAGGAGAGGTTATAGCAGAGCATGAAAGGATGTTTGGGAAAAACAAAGAGAGTTTAAACCCATACCATTTTCTACCTTTACTAAGAAAAAAGGCAAGGGCATACGAACAAGCTAAGGTCATTCAAGATTGGGGATTACCTCAGATATATGAAAAGTACCATAAGATGCTGCAAGCTCATCTTAGCTCTGATTCAAAAGGAACAAGAGAGTTCATAGACATACTAAAATTAACCCAACAATACACCGTTGAAGTTGTAGCAAAGATACTAAAGGAATTGGACGAAAAGAACCGTTACAGTTACCAAGAAGTGTTAAGTGTACTAAGGTATCAAACACAACACAAACCCAAAACGGAACTCCTATCGGAAGAAAAGCTAAAATCCCTTGATTTAGACAAACACACTACCACTTACATGCCTTTAAGTACTTACAATGAACTACTTCGAAAAGTGGGGTGTGAAAATGAAAGATGAACTAAGAGAACAGCTGAAATATTGTCGGCTATCCGGTATATTAGAACGGTATGACGATACACTAAAAGAGGCAAAAAGAAACGATTGGGACAACGAAAGATTTTTTGAAACGTTGATTCAATGTGAAGTCATATCAAGGGGAAACAATAGATTTCAAAGGTTATTACACCAAGCAAAGTTCCCTAATCTAAAAACGATAGAC
>NZ_JAHC01000042.1 GCF_002924625.1 Petrotoga sibirica DSM 13575
AATTCACAATAATTTACAAATAAGTTCATAAAAAAGAAATTGACAAAAGGTAGAGTGATGTGGTAATATATACAACGCTGATGGATGAAAGAGTAAATGAAGTTTGCGTTTGTGTGCAAACGAAGTTCTTTAAAAAAAGGAAGAATTTTGAAATTGGGGAGTTTGATAGGTGAACCCCTTGATGTATGTTGGTCTTTGAAAAGTAGATAGAGGAGGCCCAAGAGTTTAGGATGAAGGGTTTGATCCTGGCTCAGGGTTAACGCTGGCGGCGTGCGTAACACATGCAAGTCGAACGGGCCATTACTCTTTGGAGTGATGGTTAGTGGCGAACGGGTGAGTAAAAGGTAGGGACCTACCCCGAGGACAGAGATAGCTACTGGAAACGGTAGGTAAACTCTGATAAGCCCGAGAGGGGAAAGTGGAAGGCAGCCTTGGGATGGACCTACTATCCATCAGGTAGTTGGTGAGGTAAAGGCTCACCAAGCCGATGACGGATAACCGGTGTGAGAGCATGTACGGTCACAAGGGCACTGAGACACGGGCCCTACTCCTACGGGAGGCAGCAGTGGGGAATATTGGACAATGGGCGAAAGCCTGATCCAGCGACGCCGCGTGAAGGAAGAAGTCCTTCGGGATGTAAACTTCTGAACTAATCGAATAAAAGGGTAGTGGACACACTACAGAAGAAGGTAGATTAGGAAAAGTCCCGGCTAACTACGTGCCAGCAGCCGCGGTAAGACGTAGGGGGCGAGCGTTGCCCGGAATCACTGGGTGTAAAGGGGACGTAGGCGGATGATCAAGTCATCTGTGAAAAGATTGCTCAACGATTGGCTTGCGGATGAAACTGGTCATCTTGGGCGTAGCAGAGGTAGACGGAATTACCTGAGTAGGGGTGAAATCCGCAGATACAGGTAAGAACGCCGGTGAAGAAGTTGGTCTACTAGGCTACAGCTGACGCTGAGGTCCGAAAGCCAGGGGAGCGAACCGGATTAGATACCCGGGTAGTCCTGGCTGTAAACGATGCTCACTAGGTGTAGGGAGCGAAAGACTCTCTGTGCTGAAGCTAACGCGATAAGTGAGCCACCTGGGGAGTACGTCCGCAAGGATGAAACTCAAAGGAATTGACGGGGGTCCGCACAAGCGGTGGAGCATGTGGTTTAATTCGAAGCTAACCGAAGAACCTTACCAGGGATTGACATGTAACTGAAGGTAGAGAAATCTACTGGCCTGCCGTGAGGTAGGAGGTTACACAGGTGGTGCACGGTCGTCGTCAGCTCGTGCCGTGAGGTGTTGGGTTAAGTCCCACAACGAGCGCAACCCCTACAATTAGTTACCAGCAAGTAAAGTTGGGGACACTAATTGGACAGCCGCCGACGAGGCGGAGGAAGGAGGGGATGACGTCAGATAAGCGTGCCCCTTATACTCTGGGCGACACACGTGCTACAATGGGGAGGACAAAGGGAAGCGAAGCCGAGAGGTGGAGCGGATCCGAAAAAACTCTCCGTAATATGGATTGTAGGCTGAAACTCGCCTACATGAAGCTGGAATCGCTAGTAATCGCAGGTCAGCCAAACTGCGGTGAATACGTTCCCGGGCCTTGTACACACCGCCCGTCACGCCACCCGAGTTGGGAACACCTGAAGGCAGTACGGAAGGTACTGTTGAAGGTGGGCTTGGCGAGGGGGGCGAAGTCGTAACAAGGTAGGTGTACCGGAAGGTGCGCCTGGATCACCTCCTTTCTAAGGAGAATTTAATGTTTCTACCTCCTCTATCTACTTTTGAGAGAGTAGAAGTAAGAGCTCATTGACAAGTGCATAGAGTAAGTCCAAAGTAATAAGGGCATACGGTGGATGCCTAGCCAGCTGGAAGCGAAGAAGGACGTGGTAAGCTGCGAAAAGCTGTGGGGAGCTGCAAACGAGCGAAGATCCACAGATATCCGAATGGGGAAACCTGCCGAAAGGCATCCTGGAGACAGGAGGCGAAGCTGGGGAAGTGAAACATCATAGTACCCGGTGAAAAGAAATCAAACGAGATTCCCGGAGTAGCGGCGAGCGAAAGGGGAAGAGCCCAAACAGTAGCGATGTAAAAGCGGGCAGGCGTTGTTGCTACTGGGTTGAGGGTAACAGCTACCCGAACTGCCAGATAGGGGGTTGGATATATATAAGAAGTGGAAAGGCATGGGAAGGCCTACCGGAGAAGGTGAAAGTCCTGTACACGTAAATATATATATTCGACTGCTGTTAACCCGAGTAGCGTAGGACACGAGGAATCCTGCGTGAAGCTGGGTGGACCTCCATCCAAGGCTAAAGAGGACAGCTGAGCGATAGTGGAGAAGTACCGTGAGGGAAAGGTGAAAAGGACCCCGGGAGGGGAGTGAAAGAGAACCTGAAACCGTATGCCTACAGGAAGCGGGAGCGAAAGTGACCGCGTGCCTTTTGATTAATGAGCCTGCGAGTTATTTTCGGTGGCGAGGTTAAGCCGGTAGGTGGAGCCGAAGGGAAACCGAGTATGAAGAGTGCGACAGTCACCGGAAATAGACCCGAAGCCAGGTGAGCTACCCATGTGCAGGATGAAGCTTGGGTAAAACCAAGTGGAGGTCCGAACTGGTGGATAGTGAAAAATCCTCAGATGACATGTGGGTAGGAGTGAAAAGCTAACCGAACCTGGGGATAGCTGGTTCTCCCCGAAACGTGTGTAGGCACGGCCTCTGGAAAAGAGTTATGGAGGTAGAGCACTGAATGGTGTAGGGGGGTAGACCTCTGAAACCAATCAAACTCCGAATGCCATAACTGGATGCCAGGGAGAAAGACTATGGGGAATAAGCTTCATGGTCGAGAGGGAAAGAGCCCAGACCGACAGCTAAGGTTCCGAAGAAGCGGCTAAGTGTGAAAGGAAGTGGACCTCTT
>NZ_JAHC01000043.1 GCF_002924625.1 Petrotoga sibirica DSM 13575
TGGTTGATGAGGTACTTGACAAAAGGGGTAAAAAAAAGATATCACTCCTCATAGAACAAAAAACAAAAAAATAAAAAGAGAGAGAGAGAGGAGCGATATCATAAGCAACAAAATTATAGCACAAATACTGGGTATTGATAAAGGCTTTAAGTTAAAAGACAGAAAAGATTTGAAAAAAGAGGGAGAGATTTATTTTGAAGTGGGATATTCGAAAAAGATAGAGATACCAGAATGCCCGTATAAATGTAAAGGATGTAAAGACAAGCGAGAATACATAGTACGTAACGGTAAAGCAAAAGAAAGGATCATCAAGGCTGGCAAAGTTGGGACACAAAGAATATATCTGATACACAGACCACCATTTAGAGGGTTTAAGATGGTGACGACGATAGTAGAATTAAACACATCAAAGACGATAGCAATATTAAAATCAGACAAAAAAGAAGAGTTGAAAGGATTTTTAAATAAAATACCGTATGAAATAAAGCAAAAGATAACAGAAGCAGCTCTCGATATGAGAGTCTCGTTTAAGAATGCAGTCAAAGAAGAATTACCTGGAGTGAAAGTAGTAGCGGACCATTTTCATGTAGTAAAAGACGCACAGAAAAAGCTAAGAGAAAGTATAAAGATAGAGGAAGAGGTAACGAATAACAATAAAAAGATACCTGTAAGATTATTCTTTTTGAATGGAAAGAAATTATTAAAAGAGAAGAAAAAGGTGAAGAAATTATACAAAACATGGAAGGAACATCCATATCTAAAAGAGTATTATAGATACCTACAACCATATTTGACAAGGAGCCGTATTTCCTTAAATGCTGGAATAAGTTCTCTTTGCACATCTTGATTGCTTTTGGCAATCTCAGTCAGAGCAAAAGCGGTACTCCCTCTTGTCACTGTTCCTTTATTCTTTGCATTCTCTAAAAGTTTTGGGATGGCTTCTTTAACTTTATCTGGTAATTTTTGGGCAACATTGCCTATTATTCTGCAAGCTTCCCATTTCACTCTTGGTGCTTTATCAATGATATGAGCAATAACAAACTCAACGCAATTTTCAGCAAATTCAGGATTTTCTTTGGTGATATATTCTATCGCTTCCATACAGTTGCCTTTTTCAGCAGTGGTTCCAGCTTCAAAGCGTTGAATAAGTTCAGCGATTAGTTTCTTACTCTTTTGGCCTTCTCTTTGATTTTAGCATATTTTCAATTGTTAACATCTTTTCAACCTCTATAATTTACAATTATACATTATTTTTATATTTTTTGATATGGCGAAAGGGCGGAATGTCATATAACATTCTCAGGATTTCCGACGTTACCGTACCGTTAGGGTTGGCAGGTCTTTTGTTGTCATAACCCCTTACCTATCATTGCAAAAGAGATGACAAAGGTAATGTTCCAGACGGTAGCCGGTCTTTGGCGTAACGGAAATCCTATGTTATCTGAAGTACCACAACTTTTTTATAATAGATGTTTTATTCTTGATTTATGGTTTTCATATAGTTCTTCTAATTTTTTAACTGTTCCTACCCCTTTAATTTTTGCTTCTAAAGGAATTTCTTCTTTATTTATTATCTCCATACCTTTATTTATACAGTGTTTAATAGTTGATTGATTTTTGATACATTCAATCAGTAATTCTATATCCGCTACTAATAAACCTGGCAGATCACCTGGGAAAGGATCACCGATAACTTCACCTAAAAAAACGCAGATTCTGTTTTTCTTATAAGGTTCTCTGGTTCCATACCAATCAAAAAATAAATTTTCCTCTAGTTTTGATTCAATAGTATTAACTTCTAAGTTGGAATTGATTGTAAAAGGAGAATTCCACTCAATAATATTTATTTTTGTTTTTATTTCTTCTTTGACTTCCCTTCTTAATGTTTCAATAGGAGACTCTTCATTTTCAATTGAACCACCGATACAACCTATACCTATCACTATATTACTTCCAGAACAATGGTACCATTTATGACGTTTCTGTATTTCAAATATGTATTTATTCTTGTATTTTATAACTGCCGATGCTCCAACGGTTTTAATCATGTTTTTAAAATTCCCTCCTACTTTGGGGTATTTCAGATAACGTTCCGAGTGTTCCTGACGTGCTCGTGCCGTTAGGCCTGGGGTGACTTTTGCTGTATTTGTAAAAGTAATGGCAAAAAGCCATGTCCCGCAGAGTAGCCAGTTTTTGGCTTCACGAGAATACTATGTTAGACGACGTCGGTTAGTTTTTAAGAGCTTCATATATAGCGTTCCTTATACCCTCTTTAGGAGCTTCATGACCATACCATATTTCTTTACCATTTATGAAAATTCCCCTGTCAATTTGATAACGGAGAAGAATATGTCTTTCATCAGCACAATATTCATTAAGTAAAATTTTATCACCAAATTCCTCTGCTACTTCCCTAACTCTTTGAGCCTCTATATAACTTGTGGGACAAAATGTATTCCAAAAAAGATCAATCGTTATCTTAACTTTATTTTCTCTAAAATTATAATTTGGTGTTAATAATTTTGGTTCCGTTACTCTTCGATCATATACTTTCCATAAAATTGCTTCGTCATTTTTACGCTTTACTACCTTGAATCCGCATTTTTCAAAAAAAGCTGCCGGCATAAACCAGTGACTATGATAATAACCTATTGTAACTAAACCTTTTAAACCTTGACGAAGTGTTTCTTCTTCTGCATACGCAATAAGTTTTTTTCCTATTCCTCTTTTTCTTGCTTTACTTAATACTACTAAACAAGGAATTACCAATAAGTCTTTACCAATAGGACCCCAAGGACATATTTCAATAGGTATAAGATGCATAAATCCTACTGGTTCATTATTAATATAAGCAACTTTTGTTCTAACACCTTTACTATATAAACCTTGAAGCCAACAAATTCTCTTTTTAGCTGCAAAGTCTATCTCGTGTCTTGAAAGACATTTTGGTGTATCATTGACATGTGTACATGTTCCAACAAAGAATTTGTCTGTATCATCCATCTCGTGTATTTTTACTAAGGCCATATAAACCACTCCTGTTCAATTAACCAATGTCATCTAACATTTTGAGTGTTTCCGACGTGCTCGTGCCGTTAGGCCTGGGGTGACTTTTGCTGTATTTGCAAAAGTCATGACAGAGAGCATGTCCGAAGACAGGCTGGTCTTTAGCCGAAGCGGGAACACTGCGTTATACGACAGCCGTTTATTAACCATTAATTGGGTACATCAAAAACTAAAACTGTTAATATCATTTCTCTATTTGGGTCATTTGGATGCCCTAAGATAAAACGAAATCCAGTTTCCTTATCGTATTTTACACTTTTTTTACAGCTAGAATGTTCTAAAATAACTGGTGTAATTTGGTCTAATACGTTTGATAGATTTTTATTTCTGTTAAAAATTATTAATGCAGTTTTAGTATCTCTCCAGGTAGTATAACTTAATAGTTGATCTACTGCCTCAGATAAGGCTTTTTGTCCACGCCAGATTTTACATTCAGCAATAAAAATACTTTTATCATTCACCCTAATTAAAATATCAGTTTTACCACTCAAATTAAAAGTTTCACCTGTTTCTTGACCCTCATAATGGCTATTAAGAGGAACTAAAAATTGGTCTCGTAATTGTTCTTCTTTCATATCTTTAAATGTGTTTGGACTTCTTTCAAGCATTTTTGCAGTTTTACATATTACTTCAATGATATGTTCATATTCTTTCATATCTAAAACTAGTTCTGGTTGATAAGGTTCGTTGGTAGCTTCAGGCGGTTTTGGAGTCACTTTTCTACGTACTTCAGGAGCTACATACGTTGACTCTTCATCTTCTCTTCTTTTTATAGGAAAATCTAATTCATCAATTAATTCCCTATCCTTAAGTAGTTTATCTCTTCTACTATCAATCATCCCCTTTGCCTTTTTGGTTAATGATTCATTCCAAGGTTTAATATCTTTATCTATCCAATTAATATATTTTTCTATATTATTTAATTCCTTATTTAAGTTTTTTTGAACAGATTTACTATCATGATTAGTTGTAGATATAGAAATACGTAAAATATTACTTTGAATATAACCTCTTGGTGGATTCGTTGTAAAACTTGATGGTAGACAATCAAATAAATCTTCCTCCCCTTCAAAGGGAACAAACAAAGTTATTTTAGTACCTTTAACATAGTATGGTTTTCTTTCATCTAATAAAATCCTTGATCTATCATGACTTACATCTACTTCAACCTCTTCTTGGTCAACATACATATTTTCTTTTAACAAATTTATTGGTTGTATAGAATATTTCTTAACAAAATAGTCAATTAAATCAGTTTCACTAGTATTTAATAATCTATTCCCATCATAAGATTCTATCTCCTTTTTCATTGAAGAAACTTGGTTATCCATAACTTTTCTGAGATCGTATTTAGAAAAAAGTAAATCTTCTCTCAAAATAATCAACTCCTTAAATATATAAACAGGCTGTTGTATAACGTTTATGGGTTTACGAAGTTGATGAGCCTTAGCCAGACTTGGCTTGGCGAATCAATTTGGGTGGAACGACGGTAGGAGTGGAACCGTAAACTCTGTGTTAGACGACGTATGCACCTAACATAACAAGGCTTTTCACCAGTTGTTAAACGGGTATAAGTTTTTACACATATAGACATTAATAAAAAAGCCATAGTCTCAAAATCTTTTTGATTAAATGGGTGACCTAATTTTTTACTGCTTTTTTGAGAAAAATGATGTAAATTTCCTCTAACTTTAACAATTAAAGAAATAACCCCTTCAATATCATATGAACAACTTTCTAATTTTAAAAACGATTTTAAGTTTTTATAATGTTTTTTGCTAGGGCCATTTTTAAATTCTTCTATAGTTTTGCTAACCGCTTCTTTAAGCTGATTAGATTTTAAAAATTCTCTTCTTATCTGGTAGTTTTTAGTTTTACCATTACCATATAAATCTTCTAAGTAAAAGTAAAAATTATAATAAGCATTTATATATCTTTTAAGTTCAAATTCATTTCTTCCTTCTTGGTAAAACGATAAGGGAATAATTAAATGTTCATATATCTCTTTTTTCAATTATCTCTTTTAAAATATCTGGTCGCATCTCTAAAGGAGCAATATCATATTGCTGAGTAAATTTTATATTATTTGCACCGCTATTATGAATCAATTTAGCTTCTTCTTTATTTTCTGGAACCCAAATTATTTCAGGTTCCCCTCAATATATCTTTTTTATGTGGAACCAAAAACTTCCTAAAGATTCAATTTGCTTAATCAAATCTATAATATCATCATGATATGGAACCACTGGTATATGAATTTGGGGAGTCGAATCCTCTTTTACAGTTATCTTGGGTAAATACTCTTTATAATCTTTAATGTTTTTACCAATTGTTAGAAACGTAACATAATTTTTTTGTCATTTTCCACTGATACTAAATAATTACCTACTTTCATTTTGTATGGTTTTTTAATATATGTATTACCCTCCAATTTAACTTTCAATCGATAAATCATTTTTAAAATCACCCCAAATGCATATGTCGTCTAACGTACCAGAGATTTAAGAAGTTCGTGAGTCTTAGGGCAACTGCTAGGGCGACTGCCCTTACCGAATGAATTTGGGAGCAACGATAGTGAAGCCGTAAACCTTGCTGTTAGACGAAGTCACCGGTTTACTTTTTCAACAATCATGTTCTTCGATTTCTTTTATTTTTTTCAAGTATTTGAGTAATATCCTTATTCAATTGTATTGATCTGTCATTAATTCCTCGATATTTCTTTCTCTCAGCAGTTCCGACATTGACATATGCCTTAATTGTCTTTTTGAAATCCTTCATAGCAATTTCTAATTTTTTATTCTTATTATCACACATATTATCACCTCACCCACAATTTTTAATATTTCTTTATAATCTTTGGTAAATCCTTTGGTTCAAACCTTTTTGTATTTCTATTCATATAATCAATTTTTAATAAATCAAAAGAATCCAATGTAAATAAAGGTCTCTTGTTACCTAAATTAATTATATATCCTCCAACTCCATAAAATTTTATTACAAATGGTAATTTTCCTTGTTGATATGTTAACATAATCCAATGACCATTTGAAGTAGTATTAATAACACTAAATGGAGAAGGCTTATCAGGTGTTAATATTTGAAAGTGATATCCCATATCACTAAGATTATTATTTATTCCTCCTAAAACAAATTGTTTAGTATCATTAAAAGTGGAATCTTCGACAAAGTTAATACCATATAATTTAGTAGTGAAATTTAAACTAATTTTAGCACAAATACTGGGTATTGACAAAGGTTTTAAGTTAAAAGACAGAAAAGATTTGAAAAAAGAGGGAGAGATTTATTTTGAAGTGGAATATTCGAAAAAGATAGAGATACCAGAATGCCCGTATAAATGTAAAGGATGTAAAGACAAGCGAGAATACGTAGTACGTAACGGTAAAGCAAAAGAAAGGATCATCAAGGCTGGCAAAGTTGGGACACAACGAATATATCTGATACACAGACCACAAAGATACATGTGTAAAAAAACAGGGAAAAGCTTCAGAAATGAGAAGATAAGTTATAGATGGCAAAAGATAACAGAAGCAGCTCTCGATATGAGAGTCTCGTTTAAGAATGCAGTCAAAGAAGAATTACCTGGAGTTGAAAGTAGTAGCGGACCATTTTCATGTAGTAAAAGACGCACAGAAAAAGCTAAGAGAAAGTATAAAGATAGAGGAAGAGGTAACGAATAACAATAAAAAGATACCTGTAAGATTATTCTTTTTGAATGGAAAGAAATTATTAAAAGAGAAGAAAAAGGTGAAGAAATTATACAAAACATTGAAGGAACATCCATATCTAAAAGAGTATTATAGATACCTACTAATGTTGAAATGGATGTATAAAGCAGAAACATATGAAGAAGGAAAAAGAAGGTTACACATATTGATAGGGATGATGGAAGAAAGTGAAGGTCCTCAGGTATGGAGATGGGCCAAAACATATATAAGGTGGGAAAAAGAAATACTTCAATATTTCGTTAATAGAACAACGACGGCTAAAGTAGAAGGACATCATACACACATAAAATTAATAAAAAGAATAAGTTTTGGATTCAAGGAAGTTTTGAGATATACCAAAAAAGTTCTATTAGGAGTGATGCCAGAAAGATTCATAAAACTACCAAATTTCATCACAGAAGGAACAACATATTGTAAACAGTTATCCTTTCTGAGCTGAAACTACTCAACAAAAAAAGCTGTATTACCCTTGTCATCATCTCTTCAGTCTATTCTATCAACCATATTTGACAAGGAGTCCAAATTTGATTTGCTTTTTGTTAGTTGAATGTTGTGAGATTTAAAAGAGCACTAAATGATTTCTTTTTTATGATATAAAAGATATTTTTCTATGAAATTTAATTCATAAAATAAAAACCTTGAAAATTTTTTCTAGACTTTATTAAGTAAGAAATTATTACTACTATCAAAAAAGTGCTATATATTAAAGATATTAAAAGTTAATTAAAATGCATATTTCAGACTTTCTAAACACCAAAAATTAAAAAGGAGGCTAAATTTCATGAAAGTTTTAGTTACTGGTTTTGAACCTTTTGGGAGCAATAAAATAAATCCAACAGAAAAAATTATCGACTCTCTGGCAAACGAAGAGTTAGAAGGAATTTCAATAATCACAAATGTTCTACCAGTTGTGTTCAAAAAAGCTGATGAGATCTTAGCAAACTTATTGGCAGAACACAAACCTGATATCGCAATACATTTAGGATTAGCAGCTGGTCGAAGCAGTATAAGTTTAGAAAGAGTAGCTATAAACCTGATGGATGCTAGAATCCCAGATAATGAAAATTTTCAACCAAAAGACGAACAATTAAGAAAAGATGGGGAAACAGCTTACCTTTCTAAACTACCAATAAAAGAAATAGTCAACGAATTAAGAAAAGAGGGCATCCCTTCTGTTGTTTCTAATACTGCTGGATTGTATGTATGCAACGAAGTTATGTATTTAAGTTTGTATCATTCGGCAAAATTCGGATTTCCTGCCAAGACAGGTTTTATTCACGTTCCTTATCTACCAGAACAAGTAGTTGAAAAATTTCTCACAAATGGTCAAAATATACCTTGCCTGCCGTTAGACTTACAGGTAAAAGCTGTAAAGATAGCAATTCAAAAAACTCTAAAATTATAACTTTTATATTTTAAAAAGATGGTCTAGAGATGGATTGGTTGCCTATTTTAGGTTTTTAATCGTTGTTTTAGGTTTAGCATTGGGAAGTAAATTTAACATCAATCCGCTTATATCTGTTCTTTTAGGTGGTTTTATTTCAGGACTTTTAGGTGGATTAAGCGTAGTGCAAATTCTTGAGGTAATAGGTTCATTATTCATTGCTAATAGAACCATGATTCTATTTTTAATTATGTTACCAGCTATCGGAATCACGGAAAGACATGGTCTTATGGAACAAATGGGACATTTGATATCTAAATTAAGAGCAGCTACTCCTGGAAGAATAGCTTATATCTACCAACTTATAAGAGAGGTCTTTGTAGCAATAGGCATAAGAATAGGAGGACACGCTGCATTCGTAAGACCTTTAATTTATCCTATGGCAAGAGGGTCTTTGGGAAATGCTGAAATTAGTGAGGATGATGAAGAACAAATCAAAGCTATGACTGCCGCATCAGAAAATATAGGAAATTTCTTCGCACAAAACGTTTTCCCCGCCTCAGCTGGGCTTCTGTTGATTCAAGGAGTTATGGCTGAAATGGGTTTTGAGCTGAGTTTAACTAGTTTAGTCAGAGCTGCCATTCCCATGGCTATAGTTGCCGCTATCTATGGATTTATTTACTATATGATCTTAGATAGACGATTCAAAGGGGTGAGTAAATAATGAAAGAATTTTTCTCTTCCAAAAATACATTAGAAATTTTCTATATTTTAATCGGATTAATGTTACTATATTATGCATGCCTAACTTGGAAAGATGAAAAACATCAACAAAAAATTGGAACTATCATTTTTTGGGTAATATTGGCTATTTTATTTATTTTTGGAAAATGGTTACCCCCTGTCGTTTTTGGTATTTTAGTTGTCATAATTGCAATTGATGCAGGTATTGGTAAGATAGGAAAAGGTACCTATTTCAACACCTCAAAAGAGTTTAAAGAAAAAAGAAGAAAAGAACTTGGAAACAAATTATTAATTCCTATTTTAATTATTTCAGGTGTAGCCATTTTGTTCGCTGTTGTTGGATGGAATCCTTTAATTGGTTTAGGATTTGGGAGCGTCATTGCATTAATATTAAATAGATTGTACATTCCAAGAGAAACATTTGATCATATATTAGACTCTGGTATTAGACTCTGGTCGATCAACCAGCGATGCTATTGGTTGGGCTTTGGCCCTTCCGCCCTATTTAGGAGCATTGGGAGCCTTGTTCAATCAGGCAGGAGTTGGGGAAATAATCGCTAGTGGGATTGAAATTATATTCCCCGTTCAGAACCTGTTTTGGGCACTTTTTGCCTACGCATTTGGAATGGCTCTATTTACAAAAATTATGGGGAATGCTTTTGCTGCGTTTGCGGTCATCACAGCTGGAATAGGCATACCAATTGTAATCCAAATTCATGGTGCAGATCCTGCAACGATAGCTGTTCTGGCTATGTCTGCAGGTTACTGTGGCATCTTGATGACTCCTATGGCAGCTAATTTTAATATCGTTCCGGCTGCTCTTTTAGAAATGAAAGATAAATATCGGATTATCAAAATACAAATATCAATGGCCTTAGCGTTGTGGGTCGCCCATTTATTAGTTATGTATATTATGGCGTTCTAACGAAATTCATTTCATAGTAGATGAAGTCAAACTACAGATGAGAAAAGTTTTATATATTGAAGGTATTAAAAGTTAGTTAAAATGTGTGCTTTGAAATTTCTAAAAACGGTAAACACATATTATACGAGGAAGAGATATGGAAAAAATTTTTTATTGTTCTTATGGTTACTTTGTTGGGTGTTTTCGCTTTTTCACAGGTTAAAAACCCTGATATGATCTTCGATGCAACACTAAGTGAGCCCGACACTTTGGATCCTCATCATGCTTACGACACTGCTAGTGGTGAAGTTATTTTCAACGTCTATGACAACTTGGTAGCA